>CAYJNF010000446.1:0-3700 GCA_964370915.1 uncultured Chitinophagales bacterium | reverse complement strand
TGTCACGATCGCACGTCAGATACGGAAAAATTTTTCGCAGCGTGTCGAGTGTTTCGTGGACCGCCCACACCGCGGTGAATGGACCAAAATAACGCGCCCCGTCACTGTCCATCCGCCGCGTGACGAACACCTTGGGAAACGGTTCTTGCCAGGTGACTTTGATGTACGGATAGCGTTTGTCATCTTTGAGTCGGATGTTGAAATGCGGCTTGTGCTTTTTGATGAGGTTGCACTCGAGCACCAACGCTTCGAGTTCGCTTTCGGTGACGATGAACTCGATGTTGCGGATGCGCTCGACGAGCCGCCACACCTTGGCGTCCTGTCCGTACGGCGCGTGAAAGTACGAACGGACGCGATTCCGTAGATTGATCGCTTTGCCAACGTAAATAATTTCCGCGCGCTCGTCCTTCATCAAGTAGACGCCGGGATTGGTCGGCAATGTGTCGAGAATTTTTTGGATTTCGGGTGGAGGAGTGAATTTCATTATGCTGATGCGCGCTTGCGCGACATCATCCGCCACGCGAAAAACGCGACGATGAGCGCGAGCAAAACCCCAATTACCGCCGGCACGATCAACGCGAGGAGCGTCACGCCGGTCGAGACGACATCTTCGCCAACGCTGACGAACGCGTTGCCGAGTCCGCCGGTGCCGGCAGTCACCATCGGGCGCACCGCGGTTTTCGTCGCATGGACGCCGAATGCCAGAATCAATCCCAGGATCATCGCGATCACCGGATGCAAATCGCTGATGACGTTCGCGCTCGCGGCAAACAAAATCGCGCCGGCGGCGGGACGAATAAAAGTTTGGATCAGATCATTGAGCGAATCGGCGGCGGGAATCTTGTCCACGATGATTTCGATACCGAGCAAGATGACGAGCGCGGCGATAACCCAGCCGTTCGTGAGGAGATCGAAGGGCGGACTGAGTTTGATCCAGTCAGTAAAGCGCGCGGTAAGCGCGACGATGAGAAGCGGGATGTACGCATTCAGTCCCGACGCGGTTGCCAAACCAAAGCCGGTGAGAATTTGCGAAAGGGCGGTAAACATTTACAAAACCTCGCAAACGATTATACCACAAAATAGAACGAGAGTGCTATGCAAGCACTCTCAGTGTTGATTCTATTCGATTGTGTAATTACATCTAAACTCTTACACGGACGGCGCGGTGCCTTGGCTTTGCGCGGTGCGCCAGAGCGTACCGAAATTGTACGCGGAGACCATATTTGCCCAGAACGAAGTGAACAACACGCCGACAACACACAGGATGATGCCGAACTGTGCGATGAACGAGGCAACGATGGCGATCAAAAGCGCCATGACGTAATTGCCCATGTTGTTCTTGATAAAATTAAAGTTATTACGGAAATCCCAAAAGATCGAGAGTTGGTTCGCGCTCATCGCAAAGCGCGTCAGCGGCGCATACACAGTGATGCCCGCGAACAAGGCATACAAGCCGGCGATACATTGGATGCAAATCGTGACCAAGCCGACTGCACTTGCGATGGCGTCGCCGCCATTGCGGCTGCCGGCAGCGCCAGCGCCCGCACTCGCAACAAATGTGAGAACGAACATACAGCAGTAGAGCAAGATCATCGGGGCAAAATAAATTAGCGCACCAACGAATCCGTACAGCCCCTTCATAAAGTGCGCTCCGAATTCTCCCCACTCGGGCAAAGGATTGGCTTGACCATCTGCCACATTCTTTATCGTCGTAAGCATGTAGCCAATCACTGCAAAGTTTACGATCGGAATGAACAACACGATGCCGCCAATGAGGATTTTCATCATCCATTTGGGATCCTCAAAGACATACGAAAACGATTTACCGATGTCCATAAATGCCTCCTGTGAGTTTGGATTAAAGTGCACTGTGATTATAACAAATGTTTGGGCGCGACGCAATAGGGGAAAATGCTCAGTCACGGCTGTTGCAAAGTCGTCAGGCGCGTCCGACAATCAGATCGAAAGCTTGTTTCGGGTTCGCCTCAAAATCACGGCGCGC
Organism: uncultured Chitinophagales bacterium; assembly: GCA_964370915.1. Classification (GTDB taxonomy): domain Bacteria; phylum Bacteroidota; class Ignavibacteria; order UBA10030; family UBA6906; genus CAADGV01. The sequence goes on along the minus strand of CAYJNF010000446.1, from coordinate 1,698 downwards.
GTCCGCCACATTTTTGATGCCTCGGCGAAGCAACAGGCCTAACACCAGATTATTGATCACGGCCATCGCTTCGGCGGCATGACCCGTGCGCAGGGTGCAGCGATCTTCTTTCAACGTGTCATCGCGGCGATAATGCAACCTATTCTCAATGTGCCAGTGCTTGCGAATCAACTCTAACAACCGCTTGGGATTGGCTTCTTCAGCGGACAAGCTCGTCACACCATAGATCACTGCGTCCATCACCTTGCCATCTTTGACCCGCACGAAGTGGCGCTCCAACTTGAAGACTTGCTGGACGCCAGGCCATTTGAGAAAATCTTTCAGCGCACTACTGACCGTAATCGTACGGCGCTCGATCCGACCATGGCTTTTCTCAACCGTTTCGGCTGTGTCGAAATCATCGTGCGACGCGGGGCTAAACCCCTTAACCACCGGCTCGGGTGCAAAGAGACGCTCAATGTCTTGGCGCGTCTCCGGTTGATTGTCTTTGATGATCCACACATAGTCTCCGCCGGCTTCGACAATCTGGAGGGATAACTCGCGTTGTGCTAGTAAGGCATCGCCGGTGATGATTTTGCCCCGTAAATCAAACATTTTCAGCACGCGCCCGGCGGCAGGAATCTCATTTTCCTTGCTGCCGACTTCGACTTGCACCATGACCCAGCCCTCCTCTGGCAAAAACGCGGCCAGCAAATGGAGACCGCGAGTCTGTCCGGCCGGAATCGTGCCGCGCATCGTTTTGCCATCCAAGGTAATTTGGACGCTCGTCCCAGCTTTGGGTTGCTGAGCAAAGAAATCGCGACAGGTGCGTTCAAACTCTTCAATCGCGACTGCTTTTCCTAGGACGCGACTATAAGTCGTCGCGTGCGGAGCTTGCACCTGTGTGAGCATCAAGAACGCGGAGAGCACAAGCGCACGTCGTTGCACCCACTGGGCAATCCCGCGGAGATGATCCTGTCCGGCTAATTTCGCCAGCACCGTGAAAACCAACACAGTGACTAAACGATACCGGAGTCCCCGTGCATCGCGCTGATCGTGCAGCCCACAGAACGCCTCAACCAGGCTGCCGACCTCAAACACAAATCCGTCGGCACTTTCCGACGGCAAGTTGATTTCAAAGGCGAGTGGAGTATACTTCGCCATCGTGACCTTCCTTTCGGTGATAAGTTGTCGGTAACTTCTTACCCCGCGAGTGAAGGTCACTTTGGTTCATTTGTCAAGGGACTTTGCAACAGCCCTGGTGATTATCGCGCGCGTTTATCCAAGAATCCACCACATGGACACAAAGGCACGAAGAAAACAAATCAAAAACCTTGGTGTCTTGGTGTCTTGGTGGTTCAAACGAATGTCAAATCATTCCTTCGATCAACTTGACGATCACTTCGCCGCGTTCGACGTTGATCTCTTGGAGGAATTCGGGAATCGCCGGGATGAGGATTTCGCGCGTGCCATCGTTGACGACAAGGACATCGTGCGCGCGTGTGTCGAGAATCTCGGCGATCTTGCCGAGTGTTTCGCCTTCGACCGTTTTCACTGTCAGTCCGACAAGTTGATAGAGGTAGACTTGCCCTGGTTTGAGCGGTACCGCATCAGTCACCGAAACTTGCACGAGTTGGTCGCGCAAGTTTTCCGCGTCCGTGTCCGAGTCCACCCCGGCAAGTTTGAGGAGAACGAACTTGCCGTGCGAGTGCGCGCGTT
>CAYJNF010000445.1:0-3719 GCA_964370915.1 uncultured Chitinophagales bacterium | reverse complement strand
GGAGAGGAAAATGCCGGCCTCGTTGACATTGGTGATGGCCTCGCAGTAGCATTTAAGATTGAAAGCCACAATCATCCGTCAGCGGTGGAACCATACCAGGGAGCGGCGACTGGTGTTGGCGGCATCATGCGCGACATCTTCACGATGGGCGCGCGTCCCATTGCTGCACTCAATTCGTTGCGCTTTGGATCACTTGACAATGACCGGACGAAATATTTGTTCAAAGGTGTTGTGAAGGGAATCGGGGACTACGGAAATAGCTTTGGTGTCCCGACCGTTGCCGGCGAAGTATATTTTGATCCATGTTATCAGGAGAATCCGCTTGTCAATGCAATGGCCGTTGGCATCGTGAAGCACGGAGAATGGGCGAGTGCCGTTGCAGAAGGTGTCGGCAATCCAGTCATGATTGTTGGATCATCCACCGGGCGGGATGGAATTCATGGGGCGACATTTGCATCGGAAGAAATCTCGGAAGAGTCGGAAGCAAAGCGCCCGTCTGTTCAGGTCGGCGATCCGTTTACAGAAAAGTTGTTGCTCGAGGCTTCGCTGGAAGCTATTCGTTCCGGATTTCTTATCGGAATTCAAGACATGGGCGCGGCAGGAATAACTTGCTCGACTTCCGAGATGAGTGCAAAAGGGAAGTCGGGCATGCGAATCAACCTTGACAAGGTTCCTGCCCGTGAGGACCACATGACCGCGTACGAGCTGATGCTATCCGAGTCACAGGAAAGAATGCTTGTCGTTGTCAAGAAGGGATTTGAAGAACAGGTACGATCGATATTCTCGAAATGGGATCTTCACGCGGAGATCATCGGAGAAGTGATCGCCGACGACCGGTTGCTCATTTCGTATGGGGGTGAACTTGTCGCTGACGTTCCCGCTGATTCACTTGTGTTGGGCGGCGGCGCTCCCGTGTACATACGTGAGACTCGCCAGCCTGAGTATTTGAAGAAGGCGCGAGAATTCGATCCGGAGTCGATTCCCATGCCGTCGGACTTAGATGATGTATTGCTCAAACTTTTGAGATCCCCCAGCCTGGCAAGCAAACGATGGGTGTACGAGCAATACGACAGCATGGTTCGAACAAACAACCTGGTTTTGAATTCATGTGATGCCGCTGTTGTCATTCTAAAAGAATGCAGTAAGGCACTCGCACTCAAAACTGATTGCAACAGCAGGTATGTGTACCTGAATCCGAGATTGGGTGGAATGATAGCGGTTGCTGAGTCGGCCCGCAATGTGGTTTGCGTGGGAGCCACGCCAGTTGCTATCACAAATTGTCTGAACTTTGGGAACCCCTACAAGCCGGAAGTCTACTGGCAATTCAAGGAGGCTGTGGCCGGCATTGGTGAAGCGTGCAGGGCCTTCGACACGCCTGTAACGGGGGGAAACGTCAGTTTCTACAACGAGAGTCCTGTTGCATCAGTATATCCGACACCCGTAATCGGCATGCTTGGCGTTATTGATGACGTGAATTCTGTTATCACTGCGTCTTTCAAGGATGAAGGCGACGTGATATTGCTTCTCGGAAGATCACGCGGTCTCGTTGGTGGTAGCGAGTATCTTAGCCTTGTGCATGGAATCGTAGCAGGCGATGCTCCCGCTATTGACCTTGCATATGAGAAGAGGCTTCACAAACTCATCCTGACATCTGCAAGCGAGCGGTTGCTCAAATCAGCACACGACTGCTCGGAAGGCGGAATAGCGTTTGCATTGGCCGAGTGTTGTATGATGTATGGTGCCCGTCGCTGCGGCGCAAGTGTCAACCTGAAGTCACAGGGACCGCTACGGGAGGATTTTCTTCTTTTTGGAGAAGACCAATCGCGGGCAATTGTCTCATGTACTTCGGAGAATGTAAAACGCTTCTTGGAAATCGCATCTCTGAATTGCATTGAGACAACTTTGCTTGGAAAGGTACAGGGTGAACGCTTGGTGATCAATGAGAGCTTGGATGTGGGGATAGAGGAGCTAAGGAGAGCGTATGATTCAGTCACCAAGACTATGACTGGTTAAGCCTATTCTCACTTTACATAATATGTATTATTTGGACGGGGTTAGCACAACAGTGATTCTATGCCGAATCCCCGACAATCACATTCAACGCATCCGGTACAACGGCAATCTCAACAGAGTTAACATCCCTTCCGACAATCTCTCCATCAGCATGAACGAAGAACGGATCTTCAGCATTTATTGAGATTCGTCTCGCTCGCTGCATCTTCACGCCGCGCGATGATTCGTGGGCACCTCTCATAACTTTCGGCATTATCATCATGATGCTTGGAATTGCAAAGTCATCAAGCAGACAGATATCAAGCAAGCCATCATCAACTTTTGCTCTCGGAGTTAAGTAGAACCCGCCTCCGGCACACGTACCGTTTCCAATTGCTATCAATAGCTTACGTGCTTTGGATTCCACACCGTCGAATGTCATTTCAAACAGTGGTGCCTTGTATTTTCCTAGCGTTTGGAAAACGGCCAGCACGTAGACGGCGATTCCACTGAGAAACTTCATCTCGTTTGTGCGGTTGGCAACTGCAGCATCGAACCCAATTCCAACACCATTCACAAAGAAACGTCGTGTGAAAGAGACGTCGGGAGCATTCGCAGAATGCCGCTTGCATTCAACGGTCGCAGCGTCAATTCGCTTTGTTCTTTCCGCGAGCAACGCATCGAGAGCCCCGTCAAACTTCCTGGAAATGCCGAGTGATTTCACAAGGTCATTACCCGAGCCTGATGGAATAATCCCAAGCACTTTGTCTGATCCCATCAAACCATTAGCGACTTCATTCACCGTACCGTCACCGCCTACGGCCACAACAACATCTGATGTTGAATTTTTTGAAAGCTCTGTGGCCTGACCAGCTGACTCAGTGATCGTGAGAATGTGCGGTACGGCTCTTCTTTTAAGCTGCCGACTTAGCGCAACCAAAACCTTGCGCACTTTTCCTTTTCCTGCAGCAGGATTGACAATGAATGTATATTTACTCAAGGCTGGCCCTGAACTATTTGGATAAACTTGGCGGCGTCGATGATTGCGTTGCGGTCAGTATCGTATTGAAGGAAACCGGAAAAATGTATGTGAGCGCTACCTTCGAGCCAAATATCAGTGAATTCCTTTCCCATCCGTTTAAAGTAAACATGCAACTGCTCACCGCTGCGAACATTGAGCGTGACTGGAGAACCCAGCCCGTATTGTCGCGCGAAGACAATTGCCGACGCAACCGAGCCGGTGCCACAGGCAAGTGTCTCAGCTTCAACCCCTCGTTCATATGTCCTGACAGACAACTCGCCATTCTTACGCATCGAAACGAAGTTCACGTTGCAACCTGTCGGATCGAACGACTTTTGCCGCCGGATTGCTACTCCCAACCCGGTCACGTCCACTTCATCCAGATCCGAACACTCCGTGACAAAGTGCGGAGACCCGGTGTCGACAAAGCTGCCGACTAATTGATCTGGTCCAATTTGCACCAACACATTTTGATCTAATGAGTTAACGCCCTTCATCCGAAGTTTGACAGATCCTCCCATTACCTCGGCAAGATAAAGAGTGTCCAGTGCCTCAAATCTCTGATGCGCATCGGCAATTCCCGCCGCATGAGCGTAGCGAGCGACGCATCGGCCACCATTGCCGCACATTCCACCGTAACTCCCGTCAGCATTGTGATACATCATGGCGAAATCGGCCTCAACACTTGGCTCAAGAATCAGTAGAC
>CAYJNF010000444.1:0-3728 GCA_964370915.1 uncultured Chitinophagales bacterium | reverse complement strand
GGGCGCCAACAACCACATACTCGTTCTTCAACACCGAATCGGTACCAGCCAACACGCCAACGACGTTCTGCGTATTGAGCAGCTCCGATCTGACATTAACCTGAAACGACACGGTCATGTCCCGGAAATTTGTCTGATGTGGCTTGAGTGTTTGATTGATTTGCATGAGGATGGAATCGAGTCGCTCGCGGCTGGCGGCAAACAGATCACCCGCCGCGCTCGCGCTGATGTAGAAAATCGGAATTGTCTGACTCACCCGCTCGGGGAGATAATCCACGTTCCGCTCGAATGCGCGGGCAAGCTGTTGATATTTGATGTTGAATGGAGGCTCTTGCTTCAACGGAGATCCAATCAACAGTACTGCAAGTGCTCCCTTCTTCGCTGCAGCTTCAGCCTTGCGAAGCGGATTGCGATACAACGCCTTGCGCGCCATCGAGAATGTGCTCGCCGGGTTGTCGTCCTGCGGAAAACCATCCACCATCACGACAATCTTGTTCCTTACAGGAAATTCGACGTTGTCGCGGAAGGCATAGTCATTGTATCCGTCCTCGCCCTCATCGATGCCGTAGCCGACGAACACTACTGGGGCCGTTACTGAAAGCGAACGGGGAACGCCACCGTGCTGGACAAAAAAATCCTTTCGATAGTCATACTGCATCTCCGTCTGTCCGCCACCGAACCGCCGCGTAAACGACAGGCTTTGATTGTCTGTCAATCGTGAACGCCTGATACTGAATTTCTGGAAGTACTGTTCAAGACTTGCAGTCTGATTTTTTTCTTCAACCACATCCTTCTTTTCCGCCAGAAGAGTCGTGAGCGTACTCTCGGCGGGAGCCGGCAAGGTGAATTGCCTGCCGGCGATAAGTGGCGTCAATCCGCATGACCTGAAGCGCTCGGCTATGTACGTCGCCGCCGCCAGGTTCTCCTGACTGCCGGCAGCTCTCCCCTTCAGGCTGTCCGCAGCAAGATAGCCGATATGATCGATCATCTCTTTGCTCGTGATGCTCTCCAGTCCCGACTGATATCCCGCGGGGATTTGAGCAAGACCGGAACGGCTGCATGCGATCAACAGAATGAAGGAACAGAAAATATTCGCTCTCAGGATTTTCATACTACACTCAGGCTTTCAATTTTGCACATTGCATGGGCTACTCCTTCTGCAAGCGGACTGACTCGCCACATTGCTCACCACAACCTCCTCACGCAATGTGAGGAGGTTATGGCAGATGTGATCGTTGGAAAAAATGGGGACCGTTACCGCACGAGTACCATCTTCTTCGTCTGGGCGAATTCTCCCGCAGTAATCCGATAGAAGTAGACGCCGCTGGAAAGGTTCAACGCATTGAATGAATACTGATGTTGGCCCGCTGCAAGCGACTCGCCATTCAGGATGGTCGCTACTTCCTGACCAACCGGGTTGTACACCGTAAGCCGGACAACACTTGTCTGGGGCAACACAAATGAGATCGTGGTGCTCGGGTTAAACGGATTCGGATAATTCTGGTCCATGGCGAACCGATCCGGCACGGGCAGGTTGTCATCAACTGCGGTGAGCGGTTCGTTCGTGAACATTGTGCTTGATGCGCCGCCGATCCAGACATAGTTGTTCTGATTGATTGCAACTGAATACAGTGTGCCGGTCACCGCCGCACCGATGACGTTCGTCCAGGAATCACCGGCGTTTGTGGTCTTCCAGATTTCGCCGCTGCCGACCGCATATGCTGTTGTTGCATTCTGTTTGGTGACATTGTACAAGAGGCTCGCAGCGCCCGCAGCAATGTTGTTCCAGGTTGCACCGCCGTCTGTGCTCTTGACGATCACCGTGTTGCCGACGGCGATCGCTGTTGTCGCATCGAGAAACACGACGCTGCGAAGATTCGGTGTTCCGCTCACGCCAACAAACGCAGCGGCAGTCCATGTCGTCCCGCCATTCGTGGTGTACGCTGCAGTCAAGCCGTCACCGACGACGGCGCCGACATTCGCATTCGCAAACGCAATACCGCGAAGTGACTTTGCGACTGTTCCGGCAGTAGTCGTCCATGTACTGCCGCCGTTTGTTGTTTTGTAAATGACACTATTCGTGGAGCTCAGCTGTCCTGCAACAAACCCGAGATTCTGGTCTATGAAGTATACAGCACCCGAAGAAACAGTGGACGTCAGTGTATCGGGGAGAACCATCGTCCACGTCGCCCCGCCGTCAGTCGTCTTGGTGACCATCCGGTAACTGTGCGCGGCGTATCCGACATTCTCGTTCACAAAGTACATCCCGTTGACATTCGGCGTGAGCCGGTTGGCAACGATGAACGATGATTTCCACGAGACGCCCTTGTTGGTCGTCTTCAGGAAGATGCCGTCGAAGCCGGAGGCAAAGCCCGTCGATGCGCCGACGAATTGCAGTGCGTAGAGAGTTGCCGAAGGAATGGCCGTCAGCAATTGCCAGGTAGTTCCAAAGTCAGAAGAGAAGTACAACACGCCGTCGCCTCCTCCAATCCACACCGTATTGCCGAACCCATGCACGCTATTCAACGTCGCGCCACAGGGGAAGCTGAGCGGAATCCAATTCACGCCGCCATCCGTTGTTCGCACGACAACGCTTCCGCGACTCGCGCCGCCAACCGCTAAACCGTTGTTCTTATCCTTGAACCACACGCCGTAGAGATTGTCGTACGTCCGATTAGCCTCGGTCTGCGCCATGTACGTCCACGTTGCTCCCGCGTCGGTGGTTTTCAGGTGGATGCTTGGCTGCAAGCCCGCTGCCGCCGTTCCCCAGCCGACTGCGTATGCTGTCACAGAATCGACCATGTGCACGCCGCGCACATCAGATCGCGAGTACGTGAATCCGCCGAGCGAAGGAGTCGGGGCAAGATTCCAAGTTGTGCCGTTGGTTGTATAGTACAGGACGCCAGCGCTTTTGCCTGTTGCAACGCCGAGATTTGCTTTTGAGAAGCTCATGTCGATCAGGTTGTTGGTTGCGACGGTCAGATCAAGCGTCCAGGTCGCGCCGCCGTCGGTCGTGTGAAGAATGCGACCGTTCGTGCTGGCGAGTGTCGAGAGAATCCAGCCGCGCTGAGTGTCGGCAAAGTAGATTGCGCGAATGACGCCTGCTGCATCGGGGATCGATGCAACAACTGTTGGGGTCCAGGTCGAGCCGCCGTTCGTTGTTTTGTAATAGGTTCGATTCCCGCCGCTGACGAATCCCGTGTTGGCATCGAGAAAATAGACGCTGTAATTTGCAGTCGAAGCATCCGTTGTCGAGCTGGTCCATGTCGTTCCGGCATCCGTGGTTTTCATAACCAGGCCGGTTGATCCGACCACCCAGCCCGTCGTGCTATTCAAAAAGAATACCTTGTTGAACGACATGCCGGGATACGTCGGCTCAACAGCTTTTCTCCACGTCTGTGCGCTCGCGAGAGTGATGAGTGTGCCCAGCAACGTTATAACAAAGAGTACGCGAAGGATTTTCATTTGATCTCTCCTTTAGAGATGATGTATGATTGGGAAGCACCCCTTCCCGTTTCTAACGTGACCACAATCGAAGTGAAGCCCCTGCATTCAAGATCGTGCGCGAGACGCCTGTGCTTCGCGGCGTCGCCTTTCCGTGTTCGATCAGCAGATCGAGTTGGATGTCTTTACTGATCCACACTGTGCCGCCTCCGGTGATTCCATGAAACACAACATCCTTCCCTCCACTGACAACATCAAACGAACTGAACCGACCGGCATAACCC
>CAYJNF010000443.1:0-3729 GCA_964370915.1 uncultured Chitinophagales bacterium | reverse complement strand
TTACTTATCAACATCTGTGGAAAGCTTTTCCAGCTTGCTAAGTTTCAACTCTTCACCAACTCATCATGCAGCTTTCTCACCGCCTGCACATCTTCCCACGCCGGTCGTTTCCAGTTGGGATTGCGGAGCAACGCGGCCGGATGATAGGTGATCATGACAGGCACGCCTTCATATTGCATCACGCGACCGCGCAACTTCGACATGGATTCCTTTGTGCCGAGAAGGTTCTCCGCTGCCGTTAATCCCAAACACAAAATCACCTTCGGCTTGATCAGGTCGATCTGTTTCTTGAGGTAAGGCTTGCAGAGTTCCGATTCTTCCGGTGTCGGCTTACGATTGTTCGGCGGCCTGCACTTGAGAATATTGCAGATGTACACGTCGGACCGTTTGAAGTTGATCGCTTCGAGAATCTTGTTCAGGAGTTGTCCCGCTCTGCCGACAAACGGCTCACCCTGGGCATCTTCATCGGCTCCCGGCGCCTCCCCAATCAGCATCAGGGTTGCCTTGGGGTTGCCCACACCGAACACGAATTTCGTTCGCGTAAACCCGAGCGCACATTTTGTGCACTCGCATATCTGTCGGTTCAATTCGTCGAGCGATCCCGCCAAGCCCCACGCCTCGGTGGTGACCGGCTGTTTTGGGAGTGCTGCCGGTTCGAATAACAACGGTTCTTCTACAGTAACGGGTTTGGGGGTTGACACATGGCGTTCAGATTGTTTTGAATAGGAGAAAGCAGGCTCCTTCACAGCGTTCGGATGTGAAGTTTGGGGAACGTCGGGCTCAGCGTCCTTCGACGAAACGAATTCGGAAATCAGGGTCTCTCCGAACAGACGCTGTTCGTGTTCGATAACGCCCTTCAGTTCGTCAAGAAGCTTTGCAATGTCGTTGTTATCACTCATCGAGAAAATATCAGACAGACCAGGTGAGTTTCATTTTTACGCGGTCGAGTATTTGATTTGCCACATCGAACTTGGACATGCGCTGCAGATGCTCAATCTTCCCGTCCGGTGTAATGATTGAGACAATGTTCGTATCGGTATCGAAGCCCGCGCCTTCTTCGTTCGGATTGTTGAGCACAATGGCATCGAGATTCTTCCGCTTCAATTTCTCCTGGGCGTGAACAATTCCATCCTGCGTTTCAAGAGCAAAGCCGACGAGTACCTGATGGGTTTTCTTTTCACCAAGCGATTTGAGAATGTCGGGATTCTTTTTCAACGCAAGTGTAAGCTGATCGCCCAACTGCTGCTCTCTCTTGATCTTTTCGCTTGCAGGACTAACAACCGAATAATCAGCAACGGCCGCCGACATGATCACCACATCCGTCTTTTCAAATTGATCATGCGTTGCGGCGAGCATCTCGCTGGCAGTCTTGACATCGACGCGGTTCACATTGCGTGGTGTCTTCAATGTCACGGGACCTGAAACGAGAGTTACGTCGGCGCCGCGTAATGATGCCGCATTCGCGATCGCAAATCCCATTTTCCCCGACGAACGATTTCCGATATATCGGACCGGATCGATGGGCTCTTGCGTTGGTCCGGCTGTTACGAGAATGCGTTTTCCTGTCAGATCCCGATGCACTTTTTCGAGAATGTCATCAAGAAAGGACAACAGCCTGTCGACTTCCGGCAATCTTCCGGGACCGGAAAGGCCGCTCGCAAGTTCTCCTTCTTCAGGATCGATCACAAAGCATCCGGACTCTTTCAGCAGCTCAATGTTCTGCTGCGTTGTTCTGTTCAGGAACATATCAACGTCCATCGTAGGAGCGAGGGCGAGGGGGCAACGGAGAGCGAGAACAAGCGTTGTGAGCATGTCGTCGGCAAAGCCGTGTGTGATCTTGGCAATGGTATGCGCTGTGGCGGGCGCAATGAACATGATGTCAGCCCACAGCGCAAGGTCGATGTGTTGTGTCCAGCGATGCGCAGTCTGCGCTGACGGGTCGGGAAACATCTCGCTGATGACTTCCCGCCGCGATAACGTGGCAAGCGTAAGAGGTGTTACAAACTGGGATGCTGCGCGGCTCATTACCACCTGAATTTCAGCGCCCGCTTTCGCCAGCTCGCGCACAAGCAGGGGGGCTTTGTACGCAGCAATGCCACCCGTAATGCCGAGAAGTATTTTTTTCCCCGAGAGCATCCTCATGAATTCCAAAGACCACTAAACCAAATCGAATTTCAACCTTGGCGCGTGAAAGAACTTATTCTTCGTCCGATGACTCCGGCGTTTCCTCGTCCTTCTCCACCTTGAGAACTTCTTCAGGCTCTTTGTAGCGCCACTGAAGCCGTGAACGCAAAAGTTCGTCGATCGCGATATCAGTCGGTTTGGGCCGCTTCTCAAACTCGAGACTGACTTTCAACTGGTCGGGATTGATGTCGTTTTCTTCGTTTTCCGATTCTGTTTTCGGAGCAAACATTTCGACACGCTGATTGAATTCAATCTTCGTTTCTTCGTTGATTTGCCGAGCGCGCTTGGACATGGCAACAATCGCCTCATGCACGTTCTTGGCTTTCGATGTCAGCTCTTCGATGTCAACCGGTTTGATTGGCATGTGTGTTTTACTCCTCACTTTATGTTAGAAAAAATCCTGGGACAGACCAATACGCCAAACTGCATCTTCAACTTCTCAGGGTGACTTGGCGTCCTGGTGGTTTGTCCTCAATTCTGTAAGTGTTTTGATACTATCGTTTGCACATTGGCAATTGCCGTTTGCAGATCGTCGTTCACCACTTCATGTGTGAACTTCTTGCCGAGTTCCATCTCCAACGGCACACGCTCCATACGCTTCGCAATCGTTTCGGCGCTTTCTGTCTTCCGACCTTCGAGCCGCTGCTTCAATGCCTCAGCGGTCGGCGGACGAATGAAAATCAGACATGCTTCGGGATACTGCTTGAAAATCGAAAGGCCGCCTTTCACATCAAGATCAAACAGTACATCGTGTCCCGCGTTGAGCAATCGTTCGACTTCGCTCTTGAGCGTGCCGTAGAGTTTTCCGGGATAGACTTCCTCCCACTCAACAAACTCGCCCGCCGCTACGCGCCGCTTGAATTCTTCCTCCGACAGAAAAAAGTAATCTTTCCCGTCCGTCTCGCCGTTACGCTTTGGCCTGGTAGTCGCCGACACGGAAAAACCAAGCGAGGGATTGAGCCTCATGATTTCTTTGGCTATCGTCGTCTTGCCCGAACCACTTGGTGCTGATATGACGATGAGTTTTCCGCGGGGCATCGCTATTCAATATTCTGCAATTGCTCGCGGATGCGCTCGATCTCTTCTTTGATGTTGACGACGAGATGCGCGATCTCCGCAGCGCTGGATTTCGAGCCAATGGTATTGGCTTCACGATTCATTTCCTGAATCAGGAAATTCAACTTGCGACCTGCGGCTTCATCGTTTGCCAGCGCATCGAGAAAGAACTTGTTGTGGCTGCGGAACCGCACGCATTCTTCCGTTACATCAAGCCGGTCGGCCATCAGCGCAAGTTCCATCTCCAGACGACCCTCGTCGATGCTTTCCTTTTCAAGGAGCATCTGAATGCGCTCACGAAGCCGGGTGCGCTCGGCCGGAATCTGTTCGCCCGAAATCTTCTCTATCTGCGTCAGTTTCGTTTCCAATATTCCTATGCGTTGGCGGAAATCCTTCCCAAGCTCCTCGCCTTCATTGCGTTTCATGGTCAGCAGATTGTCGATTGCCTGTTCGAGAGCCTTCTTGACGAGGTTCCATTCTTTGTCGTCG
>CAYJNF010000442.1:0-3737 GCA_964370915.1 uncultured Chitinophagales bacterium | reverse complement strand
ATTCATCGCGGAGATCGTGGGGTTCTGTGAGCGCAAGGGTAGCTATCTCATCATGGACGACATCTACCACAAGTTGGTGTTTGATGGGCGGACGAACATCTCGGCGTACAAGTTCACGAGCAAGGATATCGAGAACACGCGGGTCATCGTCATCAACGGCATCTCGAAGCTGTACGGCATGACCGGCTTCCGCATCGGGTGGGTGATAGCACCGAAGGCGATTGTGGAAGTGCTGGCGAATGTGCAGTCGCAAACTGTCTCGTGTACGTCGCTGCTGTTGCAAGCTGCCGCCGAAGGCGCACTCACCGGACTGCAGAGCCACGTTGACACGCTGCGCATGACACTCGAGAACAACCGCAACGTGATGATGCAGGAGCTGAAGTCGTTCAACGGCGTCAAGATCACGAAACCGGACGGCACGTATTACTGTCTGCCCGACTTCCGCGCGTACAGCAACGACTCGGTTGCGCTCTCGAAGTTCTTGTTGAAGAAAGCGCTCGTCGTTGCCGTGCCGGGAAAAGAGTTCGGGATGGAAGGACACTTGCGCCTGAGCTACGCGACAACAATCAAAGACGTGATGGAAGGCGTTGCGCGCATCAAGTGGGCGCTCGACCCGACATCGCCCAATGACATCTACATTGGCGAACGGAAGTTGATTCGGGATTGGCTGTAAGGAAAATAACCGCAGAGGCGCGGAGTCGCAGAGAGAGCGAAAAGGAAATTTTCAAATTTTTCTCCGCGCCTCAGCGCCTCTGCGGTGAAAAAAGGGACTCGATTTCTTCTCTCAATATGAAAATAGGATTTGTATGAACAATCTCCTGAATATCGTAACCCCGGCGCAAGCCGAAGCATCAGCACTCAAAAGCGACTACGGTCTGGAGAACCACGGACTCGCGAACCTGCGTGTCGCGTATTGGAATCTTCCGACCGAAGCGCTCTATGAAGAAATCACATTCCGCAAGGAAGCGAAGATCGCTCGACAAGGGCCGATTGTTGCCAACACGGGCAAGCATACCGCTCGCTCGGCCAACGACAAGTTCGTCGTGAAAGAACCGACCACCGACGAGAAGATCTGGTGGGGACAATACAACCGCCCCATGAGCCCCGACAAGTTCAACGATCTGTACAATCGACTGCAAGGATTCTTGCAAGGGCGGGATGTGTTCGTGCAGGATTGTTATGCCGGGGCCGACCCAGAATATCGCATGCCGATTCGCATGATCACCGAGCTTGCGTGGCACAGTCATTTTGTGCGGAACATGTTCATCCTGCCGAAGACGAACGAAGAGTACCGGCGTCATGTTCCCGACTTCACCGTCATCTGCGTGCCGTCGTTCAAAGGCATTCCACAGATCGACGGAACACCGGCGAACACATTCATCGCGTTGAACTTCGATCAGAAGCTTTGCATCATCGGCAACACAGCCTATGCGGGCGAAATCAAGAAATCCATTTTCACGATTCTGAATTACTTATTGCCGCTCGACGGTGTGATGCCGATGCATTGCTCCGCCAACATCGGCAAGGATGGCGACGCAGCAATCTTCTTCGGACTGTCCGGTACAGGAAAAACAACGCTTTCCGCCGACCCGAACCGCGGATTGATTGGCGACGATGAGCATGGCTGGAGCGACAGCGGCGTGTTCAACTTCGAGGGCGGCTGCTACGCGAAGGTTATCCAGCTTTCGCCCACGGCCGAGCCGCAAATCTACGCGACGACGCGCATGTTCGGCACGATTCTCGAAAACGTTCCGTACGATCCGGTCACACGCAGCATCGACCTCGACGATGAATCGATCACCGAAAACACCCGCGCATCATATCCGCTGGAGTTTATCAGCAACGCCGTACCCGAGAAACTCGGCGGCCATCCGAAGAACATCATTCTCCTCACCTGCGACGCGTCCGGCGTGATGCCCCCGATTGCGAAACTGACTCCCGATCAAGCGATGTATCAGTTCATTTCGGGCTACACGTCGAAGATTGCCGGAACGGAAGTCGGTCTCGGCAAGGAACCGGAGATGACATTCAGCGCGTGTTTTGGCGGACCGTTCATGGTGCATCATCCGTATTTCTACGCCGACTTGCTGAAGCGAAAGATTCTCCGCTACGGTGCGAACTGTTGGCTTGTGAACACCGGCTGGATCGGCGGGCCGTACGGCATTGGCAAGCGCATCAGCATCAAGTACACGCGTGCGTTGCTCAATGCCGCGCTCAGCGGACAATTGCTGGACGTGAAGTACATAACCGATCCTGTTTTCGGTTTCCAGGTTCCGCAGTCGTGCGATAACGTGCCCGCGTCCGTTTTGAATCCAGGCGAGTCGTGGCACAACAAGGATGAGTACATGAAGAGGTACAAGGAACTCGCCGCACGATTCATCGAAAACTTCAAGAAGTTCGAAGCTGGCTGCCCGCCCGAAGTGATTGCGGCGGGACCAAAGAGATGAACAGCCTACATTCTGAGGCTCGCTTTCTGAGCCGAAGAATCTAGTTGAGCCTCAAGCTCGCACAAAGCAGGAGTAACCTTGAGCTTGCTGCGCGGTTCATCGAAACCTTCAAGAAGTTTGAAGAAGGTTGTCCGCTCGACGAGTCGATCTACGATCCCGTAGGGAGTCATCGACCCGAAGTAATCGCGGCGGGGACGAAGAGATAATCGCGTTTTCATTCTGAGGCTCGCTGTCCAGGGCCGACCTACGGTCTCGCAGAGAAGAGTCTCGATGTGCGTAAAGGTTGCACGACGTCGGAGAACAAGGAATAGGTTGAAGCTGGGTGTTGCGCGAGGGAGGCATGAGCTCTGTTGCGGCTGAATAGCATATAGGCTATATTCTGATGACGTTCACTGTCGAGTTCTATAAGCGTGGCGATCATAACCCTGTTCGAGATTTCATTCTTTCTCTCGATGAAGAACTGCAGTTGGATGTGTACGCTTCTCTGCGACGATTAGAGGACGATCCCTTCTCTCTTGGCTCGCTGTCAAAGAAGATGGAAGGCGTACGCAACCTGTTTGAGCTGAGGATTAGAGGCAGGAACAGGGCGATACGGATTTTCTATTGCTTCAAGAAAGGACGGATCATCATTTTGTTACATGGGTTTGTGAAGAAGACCGACAAGACGCCTCTGAAGGAACTCGGCCTCGCACTTCGCAGAAGAAAGGAAATTGACATTGAGTGACTTGGATTTACTCGAGAAGGACCTTCGCAAGCGTATCCGCAACTTCGACAAGAGGTATTCGCAGGCACAAGCACGACTTGCGGTTGCGCTCGAGATCGCTCGTGAGAGAGAAAGGGCCGGACTTTCGCAGAGAGAATTGGCGTCAAAGTTGAAAACTACCCAGTCCGTCATTTCCCGAATCGAGAGCGGGAGGCAAAACGTCTCGCTTGAGTTGCTGCAACGGATGGCAGAAGCATTCGGTAAGCGGCGAGTGGAAGTCTCGTTCAAGTGAGCTCAATCGACGAGAACTTCAAGAAGTTTGAAGCTGGCTGCCCGCTCGACGAGTCGAGTCATCGACCCGAAGTGATCGCGGCGGGCCGAAGAGATAATCATCTTCATTCTGAGGCTCGCTTTTTAGATCCGAAGAATCTCGATGCCTCAAGCTCGCACAACGCAGGAGCACCCTGAGCTTGCTGCGCGGTTCATCGAAACCTTCAAGAAACTTGAAGAGGGTTGCCCGCTCGACGAGTCGAGTCATCGACCAGAAGTGATTGCGGCGGGACCAAAGAGATGAACAGCCTACATTA
>CAYJNF010000441.1:2625-3738 GCA_964370915.1 uncultured Chitinophagales bacterium | reverse complement strand
AAGCAGTGCTGCATGAAGTTCATTCGCGACTCGAGCGCTGGAGTTCACGATCATTGCATCCGCAGCTTGTCGCCGACGACATCGCGATTGCGCCGTTTCCTGATCGCACGCGTGGGGTCTTGATTCGGATTACCGAGAACGATTCCACGCTGCTTCTGGAAGACCTCTCCGCACTGGCAATTCCCATCGTCGGCACCGAGCGATGCGTGATTGTTTCGCTCGACAAAGATTACATCCTCTCGTCGTATCTGCCCGAACTCGTGCAATCGCATTTTGTGTATGACGGTCGGCTCGACTACGATCTTCTCATCACCGGAAAGGCAGGAGAAGTCTTCTTCTCGGAAACCGAGTTACCGCAAACAACATCATTCGAAAAGGCGGACATGAGGATTCCGTTTCTGACGATTCCCGACTTTCCGATCGGCGAATTGCGTCGCGATCGTCCACCGGTATTTATGTTCGAGGGCAGGCGTCGATTGGATGACTCACCTGCTCCAGGTGGATTTGGAAGGCCCGATGAACATCGCGAACCGTTCAACATGCGCGGAGCACCGCCCTATGCAGATCGAATCCGCTTTCGACCTTCACTCTACACACTTCATGTCAAACATCGCGTCGGCTCGTTGCAAGAGGCTGTCGACAGAAATCGGTGGAGAAACCTCGGCATTAGCTTCGGCATTCTGTTGGTGCTGGGCGGCAGCGTCGTGTTCCTTTTGATCTCGGCAGCAAGAGCACACCAACTTGCACAGCAGCAGCTGGAGTTTGTCGCCGGCGTCTCGCATGAGTTGCGCACGCCGCTTGCGGTGTTGAAGTCTGCCGGCGAGAATCTTGCCGACGGCGTTATTCAGGACAAAGATCGCACGCAGCAGTACGGCAAAGTCATCGAGCACGAAGTGCTCCGACTCTCCGAGATGGTGGAGAATGCTCTCGCATACGCGGGAATCCAATCAGGCAAACAGACGTACGAGCTTCATCTGATTGATTTGCCCGCGCTGATCGAAGAAACGATCCACCGAAGGAAAGCGCGATCGCACGACGCCGATCTCGTTATCGAATCGTCCATCGATCCTGCGCTGCCGCCGATTCGCGGCAATGCCGAGGCGCTGCATTCGG
>CAYJNF010000441.1:0-2615 GCA_964370915.1 uncultured Chitinophagales bacterium | reverse complement strand
ACGCAAAGCAGCGCGATACACGTTGGCTGGTGGAAATCGTAGTGAAGGATAAGGGCATTGGCATTCCGCAGGAAGATCTCTCGCGAATTTGTCAGTCGTTCCAGCGCGGAGCGAACGCCCGTGACGCGCAAATCCAGGGAAGTGGGCTCGGACTTGCCATCACCAAACATATCGTTGAAATACATGGCGGATCGATCACGGTGAGCAGCATGCTGAACAGCGGCACGGAATTCACGCTACAATTTCCCGCCATGCAGAATGGAGAACACACATGACGACAAACGGCAAGCGAGTGCTTCTTGTCGAAGATGAAGCGGGCCTCGTGTTGACGCTGACGGATCGATTGAAGAACGAAGGATATCGCGTAACACATGCGGGCGATGGCACGCAAGGTGAGCGTCTCGCGAAGGAAGGCAAGTTCGACGTGATTCTGTTGGATGTCATGCTGCCGCAGAAGAGCGGGTTCGACATCATTCGCGATTTGCGCCAGCAGGGCATTACCACGCCGACGCTGATGCTCACTGCTCGCGGGCAAATAAACGAGAAGGTCGTCGGGCTGAAGTTGGGTGCGGACGACTATTTGACGAAACCGTTCGAGATGCTTGAGCTTCTTGCGCGCATTGAGTCGTTGTTGCGAAGACCCGCGTACGCTGCGACCGCATCCGCCGCTCTGGAATCTTACTCGTTCGGGGAGTTTATTCTGAACTTTAAGACGATGGAACTCACGCGGGCCGGGAAGGCGCTCGATCTTTCGGCGCGGGAGTTTCAGTTGCTCCGCTACTTCGTCGAACATCGCGGCGTTGCGCTTTCCCGGGAGACCATCCTCAATAATGTGTGGGGATATGATTCCATGCCGACGACCCGCACTATCGACACACATGTCACTTGGCTGCGTCAGAAGCTTGAGGACAATCCAAAATTTCCCAGGTACATTCTTACGGTACACGGACTCGGCTACAAGTTCGTCGCATGACTACACCTCGTGCCGCAACACGATTTTGCCGAACTGTTCGCCCCTGTCCATCCGTTTCAATGCAACGTTTGCCTCGCTGAGAGAAACAACCTGATCAATGATTGGTCTGATCTGATGGTCTTCAACGAAGCGGAGCATTGCGGCACACTCTTCTTCGGTTCCCATCGTCGAACCAAGAATAGAAAGCTGCTTCCAGAATATCCGCGCAGGCTCGGCATTCTGGATTTTTCCTTGCACGGAACCGTACACGACAATGCGCCCGCCAGCATGAGCAACGTCCAGCAGTTTGCCAAAACCCGGGCCAGCCGCGCCATCCAGAATAAGATCGAATCCGCCCGCTTTCTTGACGAGATCTTCCGTCCATGATGCGGATTTGTAGTTTACGCCGCCTGTTGCACCAAGGGCAATTGCTTTTTCGATCTTCGCATCCGATCCCGACGTCACGAACACCTTCGCCCCGGCTACAAGCGCAAACTGCATTGC
The DNA here is from genome assembly GCA_964370915.1 of uncultured Chitinophagales bacterium. Lineage (GTDB taxonomy): Bacteria > Bacteroidota > Ignavibacteria > UBA10030 > UBA6906 > CAADGV01. Next base: position 1,159 of record CAYJNF010000441.1, on the reverse strand, counting down.
GGTAAGTGCAACGCCTCCTCCAATTCCCGTGATGAGTGCAGTTTCGCCCTTCTGCAGTTGTCCTCTCGTGAAGAGCGAACGAAATGCAGTCAGCCCGACAAGCATAAGGGCGGCAGCTTCTTCGTGGCTGAGATGTTTTGGTTTCGGGAGAATGTATTTTGCAGGGACAGCGATGTACTCGGCAAACGTTCCGTTGTCCGGCAAGCCGAGCACTCTGAACTCTCTCTGTTGCGCTTTGGGGTTGTCTCCCCAATTGTGTGAGGGATTGATAACGACGTCGCTGCCCACAAGGGAAGGCTCAACGCGAGCGCCAACAAGCTCAACAACGCCGGCGCCATCCGATCCGATGATGATGGGATACTTGGTGCGGGGATACGTTCCCAGCTGAATGTACACATCGCGATGATTGAGCGCAGACGCTTTGAGTTTGACAAGGACATCATCGTCCTTCACGACGGGTTTGGGCACGTCCTTCAGAACAAACGGCGAGCCTGTGGATTCAAGAAGCAATGCTTTCATCTAAAACATTACTCCGAGAAACGCTCCGTGCGAGAGAGATTTGTAGTCGTACTTGTCGTTGCTCATGTTCCATGTTTGATAACGGAAGCGGTAGCCGAGCGTAATGCCGTCAAGCCCGAACACTTCTCTGAACACCAACTGCGCTTCGCCGAGTGTGGCCGGCGAGAACCCGCTGCCGGTGCTGAACCCCTCAAGACTCCAATGGGCAACTTCGGCTGCAGTGAGCGCGAATTCAAATCCCGGCGACATGATACGATACTTCAACCCCGCACCGAAACCAATACTCCCGATGTTGAACGCTTCTTTGTCTCCGCCGGTATTATCGGCTCGTGTATAGTCGCTCGCGATCATGAGAGGAAGGAGCACGGCATGCGTTTTCGAAAACGTCAGAGGGAATTCGTTCCCGACTGTTGCGGTCACGACAATTGTTGTCTTGTCTTCTCCGCGCAGCGAGAATCGCGAGTAGCCAAACGTCACGTCAACCAATCCCTGACGAAATCCGATTGTCGGGAGAACGCGATTGTAGCTGATGCGCTGCGAATCGGGCAAAGGGTTGGATGATCGCGCGGCAAAATCCTTCTGCCAAAATCCGACGTGGATGAACCTGTTCTCAGTTTGCTCATACGGACGCTCGTAGTAC
>CAYJNF010000440.1:1291-3748 GCA_964370915.1 uncultured Chitinophagales bacterium | reverse complement strand
AGTCTCCTCCGGTCTTTTCTCACTCCGAACAGAAATGGAGCAACAATCAGAGGATAGAGTTTTGCCAATCCAGCCAGACCAAGAGAGACTGCGCTGGCAATGGTCTTGTTCTTCAGAATAAGGTAGATCGTCATTAGAAAAAACGAAATCCCTAGAGCGTCAATGTGTCCGTCCAGTCCGAAGTACATGATCGGAAGCGGCGACCATGCGTACATGACAAAACCTAGGCCCCGATTTGGGTGAAGAGTTCGGTCTTCTGCTTGAGACAGAATACTTCCGATTTGAACCAGCAACAGAATCGACGCGATATCGGCCAGCACAAGCAGGGACTTCATTCCGGCGAGAGATTCGCCGAAGAGTTTGTATGAAAGAAAAAAGAACACCTGTGCGAGCGGTGGATAGATCGTTCGCATCGTCGGGTGGTTTATGAGAGAAGGTAGAGCATCGGTGCGAAGAAACATCAACGTTGAATCGGTCGGCGCGTGGCGAAAGGGGTTGATACCATGAGCTGCGACTTTCCCATCCCACACATACCGATAGATGTCATCCGAGCCAACGGGGGAATGGAAAACAAGCGTGAGACGAAAGAGGATTGCAAATCCGAATATCCAGAGAAACGATAGCCGGTCGTCCCGACTCGATTCACTCCCGCTTGAATAAGCCTTCGTTTTCCACACCACAAGGCCAAGCAGAACATAGGCAAACGCATTCACTCCAACAAACCACAGCACTTCATCCGGTGACTCATCGACGAAGTAGAAGCTGAGAAACGCCAGCTCCATCAACGCCCCGACAACAATGAGATGGCGGAGTCTCATTTCACGCCTTCAAGAAAATATGCTTGAAAATCGTGTAGAGGATTTTCGTGGAGGCTTTCACGGTGCCCGAGAATGTGCCAGTCACTTTTGAGCTGCCAATCCGTTTGCGGTACCGAACAGGAACTTCGGTGCACTTCAACTTCAGCTTCGCGGCTTTGATTTGCATCTCCACTGTCCAGCCGAATGTAGGATCGCTCATGTTCATACGCTGGAGAGCCTCGACTGTAATTGCACGAAACGGCCCGAGATCGGTGAATGTGTATCCCCAAAACAGACGGATGAGAAAACATGCAAGCCAGTTGCCGAAAATCGCTTGGGGCAACAAGGCACCCTGCTCGCGCGTACCCAGCATCCTCGAGCCAATCACCAAGCCAACGTTGTCGTGGATGATCGGATGCAAAATATTCGGGAGTTCTTCCGGATAATCGCTGAGGTCGCCGTCAACAAAGGCAATGATATCGGGTGAAGAATGCATGGCATGCCGGATTCCGGTCATGCACGCATAACCGTAACCCCGTCGCAGCTCTCTCAGCACAGTAGCTCCTGCGTTCCGTGCGTTTTCTGAAGTGCGATCAAGGGAGCCGTTATCGACGACAATGATTTCAGCAACACTTTCGGCGGGAATCGCCTGCACTACTCCAGCAATGGAATGTTCTTCGTTCAACGCAGGAATGATGACTATGGTTTTGACTGTGGTGATCGTTTGGTTTCGGAAAAGAGAGTTGGCGTCAGGGGAAACATTCATCGTAAGAAAATTGGTCGTTGACAATTGACCGTTCGCTTCTCAAGAATTGTCAATGGTCAACGTTCAACGATCAATTGTCAATTTGTTTCATGGCAGCCGCCACCGCCTTCCATCCTTGCCCAACATTTCGTCAGCTTCTTTCGGCCCCCATGTTCCGGCAGGATATTCGTACACTTTCGACTCGCGGTTCGACAGCCACCCTCCGTGAATCGGGGTAATGAGTTGCCAGGCAACATCAACACTGTCGCCACGGGCATACAACGTGGCGTCGCCAAGCATGCAGTCAAGAATCAATCGTGTGTACGCGTCCGCCAGATGTCCACCGAAGGATGAACCGTACCGGAAGTCCATTGTCACGGGACGCATTCGCATCGAAGAACCGGGAATCTTCGAACTGAATTTGAGCGAGATACCTTCGTCCGGTTGCACGCGTATGACAATGTTGTTCGAGAGAGTCGGAAGGAAGGAGCGTGAATAGATGGTGCGGCGTCTTCTTGAATTGAATTGCGATTTCCGTTACACGCTTCGGCAAGCGTTTGCCTGAGCGTATGTAGAACGGAACATCGGCCCAACGCCAGCTGTCGATGAACAACTTCAGTGCAACGTAGGTTTCCGTCCGGCTCTCCGGCGATACGCCCGGCTCCGAACGATACGCGGAAACGGCCTTTCCGCCGACAGTACCGCCGCCGTATTGTCCCCGCACAGAGGACCACTGGACTTCTTCCGGTTTTATCTCGCGAATCGCTTGAAACACTTTCTGCTTTTCGTCACGCACCTGCTGGGCATCGAACAGCACCGGTGGTTCCATGGCAGTGAGCGCGAGCAACTGCAACATATGATTCTGAATCATGTCGCGCATGGCACCGGCACTTTCATAATACCCGCCGCGATTTT
>CAYJNF010000440.1:0-1281 GCA_964370915.1 uncultured Chitinophagales bacterium | reverse complement strand
ATCTGAACGTGGTCGATGTAGTTCCTGTTCCAGATCGGCTCGAAGATGCCGTTCGCAAATCGAAACACCAACAGGTTCTGAACTGTTTCTTTGCCAAGATAATGATCGATGCGATACACCTGGCTCTCGTCGAACACGCTCAGGACTTCGCTGTTCAACTCCCTCGCCGACGAGAGATCAACGCCAAATGGTTTTTCAATAATGATACGAACCCACTGCTGCGCAGAAGCGGGCTTGCTCATTTGCGCATGTGCAAGTCCTTGCACGATGGGCGAATACATTCCCGGTGGTGTCGAGAGGTAGAAGAGTACATTCTCGCCGGCATTCCGCTCTGACGCAATGTTCCTGAGTTGCTCCTTCAGTTGCGCATACCCGTTGACATCTTTCGGGTCGGCAGAGATGTAAAACAGTCCCCGGGCAAATGTCTCCCACAAAATCCGTTCGGCGTCCTGAAGCCTTCCGAACTCCCTGATCGCTCCCAGCATGTAATCCCGGAAAGCGTCATTCGACATGGGCGTTCGTGCAACGCCGACGATGGTAAAGGTTGGAGGAAGAAGTCCCTGGCGGGCAATATCGAATATCGCGGGAATGAGTTTTCGCTTCGTCAAATCCCCCGACGCACCAAAGATTACCATCACGCATGCATCAGGGAGGCGCTCAATGCGCGTGGATTCAGCAAGCGGATTGGAAGTACTAGATGCCATTTCAACTCGCCGTTGTGCCGGTTCGATGTTGGATTCAGGATTCATGTTCATACGTTCCCCGGTTGAGATGTCACTTTCGTACGAAAGAGGACAATGCCGACCGCGGCAATGGCGGCAAACCCTGCGCCCGCGAAGAATGTCGCCGCGGGGCCGATACGATCCCACAGGGCACCAGCCACAAGACTCGCCGCGACCATCGCGGCGCCAGTCACGAGATTGAATATGCCGAATGCAGTCCCGCGCAGCTTCGCGGGTGCCGTGTCTGCTACCAGCTTCGAGAGTAATCCTTGCGTGAACGCCATATGCAATCCCCAGAATGCCGCGCCACAGAGCATGCCCCACGTGGACGTCGCAACCGCAAGAACGATATCAGCAATAACCAGAACGGCAAGCCCTGCACCAAGTATCGTTGCCCGGCTCACCCGATCAGCAATAATTCCAGCCGGGTACGCCGCGGCTGCGTAGAACACATTCATGATGATCATAGCCAACGGAACATACCCGATGGCAAGGCCGATATTCTGAGCCCGGAGGATGAGAAACGCTTCACTGAAACGGGCCAGTGTAAATACTGCGC
>CAYJNF010000439.1:0-3758 GCA_964370915.1 uncultured Chitinophagales bacterium | reverse complement strand
GAAAATGATCCACCCGAATTCTGGAATCTCGAAGTCCGAAAGGAATTTGGAATATGGAATGTCGTGGGTTTATTCAATTGGTCTGACCAACCGCGGAACAAAGTACTCGACCTCAAGGCGCTTGGTCTTGAAACCGACGCACCGTGTGCGGTGTTTGATTTCTGGGATGGACGTTATCTTGGCGTCGTCAGGGACTCAATAGAAGTGAATTTGAAAAAGCTATCGTGTGCAGTTCTCGCAATTCACCCCGCGACACAGCACCCGCAATTCTTGTCATCAAACAGACACATTACACAAGGCGGCGTTGACATTGATGATATCCGATGGGATGAAGTTGAAACGACGCTGTCCGGCGTATCGAAAGTGGTAAAGGGCTATCATCATCTCATCACGGTTCGCGTGCCCGAGGGCTTCAAACCTTCGATGTTCGGTGGATGCGAGAACGTACCTTCTGCTGATGGTCGCATACTTTTGCTCAGGCTCCATTCAGAGCAGACGGGAGTGGCGAAATGGAGTGTGAAATTTAAGACGTAGCACGAACTGAATGAGCCATCACCAGTTGGCCGCACCTAAGTCGTGCACGAAGAAACTCTGAAACAAACAAAACGCAATCAACGAGATAAGAAATGCAACGTTCCATCCTCGCAGCAATGCTTTTCATTGCAGCCACTGCCCTATCGCAGGTTACTCAATATCCTTCCGCGACCAATTACAGCAATCCCGGAGCCGAGCCGCCCGAGCATGCTCTCGACATGTTACACATGCGGCTCGAGGTATCATTCAAACCGGCAGAAGGGTTGGTCATCGGAAAAGTCACCCACCGGTTCACAGCAATCCGTTCTGAAGTTGATTCGTTCTTCTTCAATGGTCCGGGCATCAGCATTCTGAAGGCAACCCTTGACTCGAAGCCGTTGCGCTATCGCGTTTCTCCTGAAGGCATCACCACATACTTCAACCCCCCGTTGAAATGGAATTCGATCGACAGTATCACGTTCGACTATGAAGCGCATCCCCGCAAAGGAATTTATTTCGTCGGATGGAATGACCCGAAGAACATAAGCCGCAAGCAAATCTGGACGCAAGGACAAGGCATCGACAACCGCCACTGGTTTCCATGCTACGACGAGCAAAACGACAAACTCACCACCGAAACCATTATCACTTTCGACAGGAACTATCGCGTTCTTTCGAATGGAACGCTTCTCGACACAACAGAACAGAAAGACGGCACAACGACCTGGCATTACTCCATGTCTCATCCCCATTCAACGTATCTGGTCATGATCGGCATTGGCAAGTACGATGTCAGGACAGTACACTCAGCGAGTGGAGTCCCCATACATTTGTGGTATTATCCGGATCAGCCTGAGCGCGTCGATCCGACCTACATCTACTCAGCGGAAGCAGTTGATTTCATGGAGAAAGAGACGGGAATTCCATACCCGTGGGCGTCATACGCACAAATTCCGGTGCAGGATTTTCTGTACGGAGCAATGGAAAACACGACGGCAACGGTATTCGGCGATTTCCTCTTCGTGGATCGAAGGTCGTTCCTCGACAAAAACTACATCGCAGTAAATGTTCACGAACTTGCCCACCAATGGTTCGGCGACTATGTTACCGGACGCAATGGTCTCAGTTCATGGCTGCACGAAAGTTTTGCAACGTTTTATCCGAAGATGTTTTTGAAGTCGGTGTATGGAGAAGAATACTATGAATGGATGAGACGGGCAGAGCAGGATGCGGCGCTTGCCGCTTCGAAAACAAACAGGTTGCCGATTCTTCATTCACAGGCCGGCAGTTCACGTGCGTACCAAAAAGGTTCGGCGGTGCTTGAAATGATGATGTACGCCTTCGGCGAGGAAAATATCAAGCGCGTCATCAACAACTATCTTCAACAGCACGCATACGGAAACGTTGAGACGAACGATTTCTACCAGGCATTCCAGGATGCGCTCGGGTTAAGTCCGGATTGGTTCTTTGAGGAATGGATATACAGGGGCGGCGAGCCTCACTACTCGGTTCAATATGATGATGTCGTGATACACAACGCCCGGCAGACGGACATCTGGGTTTATCAAATCCATCCACGAGATGAATTTGTAAAGGGATTTACGATGCCGATTGTCTTTGAGGTCCACTACACCAACGGCTCTTTCGACCGGATGCGGGTAATGGTCGATCAGGAATCTCAAAAAATCACAGTCATGAATCCACGCAAGAAGACGGTAGCGTTTGTCCTGTTCGATCCCGGAAGTTACATTCTGAAGACTGTTACATTCGAAAAATCGTTCGCCGAGTTATCTGCGCAGGCGCTTCACGCTCCGTTGATGATCGACCGATATGATGCCGTCATGTCCATGAATCCGGTTGATGTGAATACCAAGCGTAACGTTCTCGCTCAAGTTTTCGGGCACGAGACATTCCATTATGTGAAGGAAGCAGTCATAGCCCAATTGGCAGGCGATTCGGCAGAGACATGTCGCTCTATCATAAGGAAGGCATTGCATGATCCGGCCGTCGAAGTCCGCAAAAGTGTCATCAACAACGTTGTCACTATTCCGCCCGCGATGCGAACGGAATATGAAACTCTTCTCACAGACTCTTCCTATGACGTTGTTACTGCAGCGTTGACAAAACTTTCAGAGCAATTTCCTGACCGGTTGTTGCAGTACCAGGACATTACCAAGGGAGTTGAGGGGATGGACCGCAAGGTAACGATTCGGCGCTTCGAGTTGATCGCAGCGACGGGAAACAACGCTGCTCTTGATTCCCTCGTCGAGTATTCGGGTGCTTCGTATGAATTCAGGTCGAGGTTGAATGCATTCGAAGCGTTGAAGCGGTTGAATTACCTGGATGACCGCCTGATTGGAAATCTCTTCGACGCCATGACGCATTGGAATGCTCGCTTGAAGAATCCCGCAACCGAGGTCGCGCAATACTTCTATCAGCAAGGAGCGTACAAAAAATTCTTCCGCGAATATTTCCGTTCACACTCATGGCTCCCATATCAACAATCCATACTAGAAAACTTTGTGAACGGTTAAGACTGCTCCATTGAACCAACCACTCATGACCGAACGCCGCTTGCGTGAAATCCTTGATCGTATCACGACGATCTCTGTAGGGATCATCGGCGATTTTTGTCTGGATGCGTACTGGGAACTCGACACGTCAAATCCCGAAGTCTCTCTTGAGACGGGGAAACCTACCCGCGCAGTCGCCCGTCAACGCTATAGCTTAGGCGGCGCGGGAAATATTGCCGACAACGCCATTGCACTTGGTGCCGCATCAGTGCATGCCTTTGGGGTGATTGGCAAGGATCTCTTCGGAACGGAGATGCTGCGATTGCTTACGAGTCATTCTATCATCACGAACAACGTGCTCATGCAAGAGAAGGATTTTGACACGCCGGTCTATGCAAAGCCGCACATCAACAACGAAGAGCAAGAGCGGATCGATTTCGGGCGTTTCAATTTCCTTTCAGACGATGTCTTCCAGACTCTTGCGGCGAATTTACGTAAGACACTTCCTCACATTCACGTCTTGATCATCAACCAACAACTTGTGAATGGAGTATGTTCGGAAAGAATGTTAGAGTTGCTGAACAATCTTGCAGGTGAGTTTCCGAAGAAGATTATGATCGCTGATTCGCGGCATAGAGCGCATTTAATTCATCATATGATTCGGAAGCTGAATGCCGCCGAAGCGTTGGCAGCAAATCCCGCCGTCTCGCTGCACACCTGCATCTCTGAGAT
>CAYJNF010000438.1:0-3762 GCA_964370915.1 uncultured Chitinophagales bacterium | reverse complement strand
GGTCTGTTGATTTTACCCTGAGCGTCTCTCGCGAAGGGTCTGTTTGTTTTAGCCCTTCGCGATGTGCGCAAAGGGTCTATGGGGGAATTCCACCAAATTCTTTGTGAAGGGATCTCTTCGCCTCATGAAAAAACTGAGCCTCAGAATCATTGCGTCACGCCACCAACTTTCTCAATCCCATGGAATACAAGACCCTTCGCATGAAGCGCTCAGGCTTACGGGCACAACGCGCTCAGGGTCAGGAAGAGGCTCACGCTGCCACTTCTTCGTACTTTCGTTCGTCGAAAATTAACTGGCGGCAGAGATCCCTTCCCTTTTCATCAATCTTATACAACGGCATAATCTTCGATGCGTGCACAATCGCCATATCCAGCCCGGCTTCAATTGCATAGTGGAGAAACACGGAGTTCAGCACGTGCCGCATGTGCGCCGAAAGTCCGAACGAAATATTGCTGACACCGAGAATGGTCTTGACGGCGGGGAGTTCCTTCTTGATGAGACGAATTGCTTCAATGGTCTCCAGCCCAGCGCGACGGAATTCCTCGTCACCGGAACCGAGCGTGAACGTCAGCGTGTCGAAAATGAGATCGTGCGGCCTCATCTTGTACTTGTTCACGCAGAGATCGTAAATGCGTTTGGCAATGGCGAGCTTTTTCTCCGCGGTCTTGGCCATTCCCTGCTCATCGATGGTCAGCGCGATCACTGCTGCACCGTACTTCTTGCACAGCGGCACGATATCGTCAATACGTTTTTCCCCATCCTCAAGGTTAATGGAGTTGATGATCGCCTTGCCGCCAATAAGCTGCAACGATTCTTCAATTACGTTCGCTTCGGTTGAATCGATCACGATCGGAAGCTGCACCTGTGTGTTGAAGCGATAGATAATCTCCCGCATGTCCTGCACTTCATTTCTACCAACGTATGCTGCGCACACATCCACCATATGCGCGCCGTCCTTCACCGCGTCGCGTCCCATCGCCACGATGCCTTCCCAGTCCTCTTTGGCGAGCAGGTCCTTGAACAACTTGCTGCCGTTTGCATTTGTCCGCTCACCAACCAGCACCGGAGGTGGATTGATGGACAGCGACGCCGTTTGATACAGGCTTGAGGCACTGGGAATGAAATCGATCTCACGATGCTTCGGCGCAAGTCCGCCCACCGCGTTTGCGAGTTGACGGATATGTTCCTTCGTTGTGCCGCAACATCCGCCAACCACACTCACACCCAGATCCTTCACGAAGTGCGTCATGAATTGCGCCAGTTCCTGCGGCGTCAGTTTGTAGTGCGCATGCCCACCCACATTCTCCGGAATGCCGGCGTTTGGCATGACAAACACGGGCTTGGGGCTGCTTGAGCAAAGCACGCGAATATGTTCACTCATTTCGGCAGGACCGGTCGCGCAGTTCATGCCAATCACATCAACATCGTACGGCTCGAGAGAGGTGAGAGCGGCTGAGATTTCTGTTCCCAATAAGAGCGTTCCCATCGTTTCGACGGTAACTGAGGTGATGACAGGAACACGACGCCGGATTTCCGCAAAGTGCTCGAAGATGCCATAGAGCGCGGCCTTGGTCTGCAGAATATCCTGACACGTCTCGACGCAAAGCAAGTCGGCTCCACCATCGAGCAAACCTTTGGCTTGTTCCTTGTAGGACATTGCCATGTCCTTGAACTTGATATGACCAAGTGAGGGCAACTTTGTGGTAGGACCCATGGAGCCGGCGACGAACCTCGGTCTATCCGGCGTCGAGAAATCATTCGCAACGCGTTTGGCAATCTGTGCAGCTTTCAGACTCAGCTCGTACGCTCGCTTGGGCATATTGTATTCGGCAAGGACAATGGACATCGAGCCAAAGCTGTTCGTCTCAATCACATCGGCACCGGCTTCGAGATAGTCCTTGTGCACAAGCTCCACTGCCGATGGCTTCGAGACGACGAGATATTCATTGCACCCGTTCAGATGCTCGCCGCCAAAGTCATCAGCCGTAAGATTCTGACCCTGCAAGTGTGTGCCTGTCGCACCGTCGAAAACGACGATCTTCTCTTTGAGGACTTCGAGAAAGGATTTCATTCCATAACCTTGGCTGTTATCTTCGTATGCGTGTTAGGCGAAAAACAACGACGGCGAGCGCGAGGTAGCCCGCCGTCAAATTGCCACTTCTAGCCGTGAAAGTAGTATTCTTTGTTTGTGTGCTCGCGTCGTTGATTATAATTCGTGTGGGGAATATAGACAATGGTCGGTCAACTATCAAGAACGCTGCCGGCATCCGTGCGGCCTAACACAACCATGAATAAACAGCAGCATACAGTCCAGGCTGAAATATCACCCCGGCATTCACTCCAACATAGAATGAAGGCAAGACGATGTTGACCATTGCCAATTTGCGTACCCAACCAGAGGCTGGAATCATTTCAATCGCAGGCTGCAACAGCATGAGTACACCGATAAAACCGAATCCTGCAAACCTGCTTGTGTCAACTGCAACCGGCAACAAGAACAATGGAACAAGGATCACCAGCATTGCTGAAAGCGCTATGCGGTGGTTTCCGAGCTTCCACACGTGCACGAAACCAAGAACCACCACTATCCAGAACAACTTGTACGCAACGGCAACGCCCGCAAGAGCCAACAATGGACTTCGAATGAAGTAGTCAATCGAGGATACACTTGTTGAATCAAGCCGGGTATGAATGTCCATCACACGTGACACATCAAATCCAATCGAAACAAGAAACAGAAAACCGTACAGGAGCAAAATGATTACCACACGCAACGCTTCACTTTTATTGAATGCGAGGATGACCAGCGGCAGTATCACGAATACACTCGCTTCATGAATTGCAAGCGACAAAACGATGACCGCCAACCTGCCCGAAGGCGACATCGAGATCGAAGTCAGTACGAGTGCAAGAATCATGACAAACTGATCAGGATACCCTGGCATTTCGAAATTGAACATGACAGCGCTGCTGGTCATAAGAGAAAGCACGACGACGAAGGGAAGTTGCATGCCTCGGCGTTCACACCAATACAGTATCAGAACGATGAGAACAACCGTCCCTATCAACGAGAAGAGAAGATAGAACAAGCTTCCGCTGAAGCCGAACAGATTGGCCACGGCAGGGACGAATACTCTCCGATATACAACATCAAACGATGCATCGAACGGTGAGAGGCTCAGACGTGCATAGAAATCGCCGAGACTTCTGAGTTTCAACGGAATGACAAGTACTGCAAGCAGCGCGAACAACTTCGCGGCCACGGCAAGCCGCGGGCGCAAGAGTTTCCATTTCCACAAATCCGGTACACGCTTGATCCCTCGAACCATCGGAATCAAAAGTACGACCACGGCAAACATGAATGCCAATTTCTTCGCCGGCAACGCAATGGATTCCAGGATGAGAGTGCTGAGTTGCTGCCCGTTTGAAGACGCATACTTGCCTGAAAGTGCACGGAGAGAGGAGTCCATTATTTCCGATCCTCGCAACGCCACGGTAACGCGATCCACGACACTCAGCATCACTTCGTGCGGCGAATGCACAACAACAAAGAGCAGAACGACCGCAATCCAGAATACCGGACCCGACAATTCACGCGTTGCATCGGATGCAGGAACAACTGTTGTGAAATGGGAATTGGGAGTCATGATGAGTGCGGATACAAAAACGGCGGGTTATTGCCCGCCGCTTCAACCAACTGAGGGCTGAGATCAATTGTTGGAGATCAGTTCCGGAATAATACTGGATACAAAGCTGAACGAA
>CAYJNF010000437.1:2052-3764 GCA_964370915.1 uncultured Chitinophagales bacterium | reverse complement strand
AGTGAACAGCGCGTATGAACTTGCGTCTGTTCACTTCCACGTTCCAGCATACGCGTCGCGCTTGACGAACGTTCCGTAGCCGGCCCGGCCGCGCCACGTTCCCTTATCCACAATCACCGCCCCGCGGGAAAGAACCGTTTCGGCGTTCCCTTTCACCTTCCATCCTTCAAACATCGAATAGTCGACGCGCATATGATGCGTCGCCGCGGCAATGGTGTGCTCGGCATTGGGATCCCATATCACGATGTCGGCGTCACTGCCAGCGGCAATCGAGCCTTTACGCGGATACATGCCGAACAACTTTGCGGGATTCGTCGAACACAACTCCACCCAGCGACTCGGTGTCATGCGTCCGCTGTTGACGCCGTGATGGAAGAGCAACTGCAGACGATTCTCAATCGCAGGACCGCCATTCGGTATCTTGGAAAAACTCTCCCGGCCAAGTTCCTTCTGTCCTTTGAAATTGAACGGACAATGATCCGTCGAGACGGCGGACAGCACGTTCTTGCGAAGTCCGTTCCAGAGTTTTTCCTGATGCCATTTCTCACGGAGCGGCGGCGAAAAAACAAACTTCGCCCCCTCAAAATTCGGGCGCCGCAACTCATCGACATCCAGCGTGAGATACTGAATACAGGTTTCGGCAAACGCTTTCACGCCGCGATCCTGTGCCGCTTCGACTTTCGTCAGGGCGTCATTGCATGTCAGATGCACAATATAAATCGGCACCTTCGCCATTTCCGCAAGGGCGACGGCACGGTGTGTTGCCTCACCTTCCGCAGCGGGCGGGCGTGTCAGGGCATGATAGATGGGATCACGATTGTTCGCGGCAATGGCTTGTTGCACCAGCACGTCAATTGCATAGCCATTCTCCGCATGCATCATGATTGTCGCGCCGATCGTTTCGGCTTTCTGCATCACTTTGAAGATCAAACCATCGTCCACCATCAGCACGTTCGGATAGGCCATGAACAACTTGAACGACGTCACTCCTTCACGAACGATATCGCTCATCTCATCAATTTGCCCGTTGGACAAATCAATGACAATGAGATGCAACCCGAAGTCCGTCGTTGCCTTCTCTCCTTTCTTCCGCCACGTTTCGATGCCGTCGCGCAGAGACTTGCCTCTGGTCTGGATCGAAAAATCGACCACGCAGGTTGTCCCGCCAAACGCGGCTGCGCGGGTTCCTGTTTCAAAATCATCGCTCGACATTGTGCCGCCGAAGGGCATGTCGAGATGCGTGTGAACATCGATGCCGCCGGGGATCACGTACTTCCCGTTTGCATCGATGACACTTGCGCCGGGAATGTTCAGGTCGGTTCCGATCGTCGTGATTTTTTCACCGTCGATATGGATGTCGGCCGTGTAGTCCTGTTCTGCGGTTACGATACGGCCGTTCTTGATGAGTGTACTCATGATTGTCTCCTGCGTAGAACGCGATTATGTCCACGGCTCATCGGCCGTCGGACCGTAGATGGAAGGAACCTTGCCGCCTGCAAGACGGATATAAACAGAAATCTGACCACGATGGTGGATGGAATCGTGCAACAGCATCCACGCAAGATCGATCACGCGCACCTGTCCCATGGTTTTGGGCGCGACAGGGAATGCGACGGTTGTCGCGAACGCTGCCTCCGGTATTGCCTGGAGTCTTGCAACAAGCTCAGCATGTCCTTTCTCTGTGACACTTACGATTTCTTCCAGAGTTGCGG
>CAYJNF010000437.1:0-1952 GCA_964370915.1 uncultured Chitinophagales bacterium | reverse complement strand
GTTGCCCCTTTCTCTCTTCATGCGCATAGCAGATGTTTCAGGTTACAGATAGACTCTCATGCGCCGGTTCGATCCGTTGCATCGGCATACTGCTCATGCCATTGCAGGCACGCCTTTCTTCATGAGCGCAGCGAACAGAGTTCCGACAACTACATACCACACAATGCCATAGATCATGCTGATCCAGGAGAGTGCGTACGGGTAGCCATTGAACATAAGATGCAGGAATATGTACGTGGGAAAATTCACCAACACGCCAAGAAAGAGACCTGCCTTGGCGCCGTCTTGAAGTGTCGAGCCGAACGATGCCGACACTTTGTCGAACACCCACGCAAAGACGAAGACACTCACGAAATCGCCGATAACAAACCATATGGGATTTGTGTCTTGCTTGAAGAGCACGCTATTGGTCATCATATATGATGGGCCTAGCCACTGCGTGTACACAAGGAAATCAATCACGTTCATCACAACACCTGCCGCCAGCACTGCCAACCAGAACTTACCGCTTTTCATGATACCTCCTAGGAAGTTGTTGGTGAGTTGTTGTTGTCAGGAAAGCAGAGGATCCTTTCCTGATTTTAATTTCGAAAGTGGATGAAGATTTCCCGGAACAACACGCACAGGACCATCGGGTGATATAGGGTCTTTTCACATCCACGGCTCGTCTGCCGATGGGCCGTAGATCGAAGGAACTTTACCTCCTGCCATGCGGAGATAGACAGAAAACTGTCCACGATGATGGACCGAGTCCATCAACAACATCCACAAGGTATCAGCGCTTCGGACATCACCCATCGTTTTCGGGGCAACCATAAACTTGATCATTTTCATGAAGTCATCGTCGGACATCGAGCGAAGTTTGTCTCTTGTCTCCCGATGATTTGTTTCGTACTTGATAATAACATCGTTCATCGACGACGGCGGGCCCGACATTTTCTCAAATTCAAACTTTCCCGTCAAAGAGCCATTTACCAGTATCGGTTCCTCTTCGACGATTTTCCACGCAAGCTCAATAGCGCTCGGGGATTTTGTATGCGGTCTCAAATCCCGCTTGTCGTCGGGATATGATTTCAGCACTTTGAGCGTTGTCTGGAACTCGCGTTCCCATTTCTGGATGAATTGCTCCCGCTCGGTCATGGTATGCCTCCTTGTTGTTATGTGAAAGAACAGAAAGTCGAACAGCGTTAGTGGATTTCGATTCCGTGTTTCTTCTGAAACGCGCGAAAATCCTCCCACGACATCGGCTGCGGGAGTTCTTTTACGAGTTCGTTCCAGGTTTTTGACTGCCTGCCATCGTCGAGCTGCACCATGGCGATGCAGCCATCAACCGGACACACGATGTAGCATAGCCTGCACCCGACACAATCACTTTCGCGTACACGCGGCTGATTCTTGTCCGCAAGGACTCCTTTGGAGATTTCTGTCGAGCCGTTTGTACCGGTTTCTGTCGGCTTCAAATCGATACACTGGTGAGCCGTGTCTTCACACGCGATATAACAGAGATTGCATTGAATGCACTTCGCTTCATCGATGCGTGCAACTGCTTTGTACAGCAAATTCAGGTTGCCGAAATCACTGATGCGGGAAAGCGACTTCCCCCGTACCTGGTCGAGCGACGCAAAACCTTTTTCCTCCATCCAGTACGTCATTCCCTCAATCATGTCGTCAACGATGCGGAATCCGTAGTGCATCGCGGCGGTGCACACCTGCACGCTCGAGCATCCGAGCAGAATGAATTCGAGCGCATCACGCCACGTCGAGATTCCTCCGATGCCGGAGATCGGAAGATTGATCTCAGGGTCGGTGGCAATCTGCGTTACCATGTTCAGCGCAATCGGCTTCACTGCCGGACCGGCATAACCGCCGTGTCCACCTTTCCCTCCTACGGATGGTTTCAACTCGAACGTATCCAGATCAATTCCCATGATGGTATTGATGGTATTGATGAG
>CAYJNF010000436.1:0-3769 GCA_964370915.1 uncultured Chitinophagales bacterium | reverse complement strand
TGCTTGTCTTGTGAAAAGTCGGGGCGAGCGGTGTTGCTGGTAGGAATATAAAAGGCGGGCCTCGCAAACACAAGACCCGCCCATCACATTACGAAGAGATTCTGTGCAGAGTGTTACGCCTGACTGCTCACACCGTACGCGAAAACACAGGCTTCGTCTTCATCATGCTGTCAAGATATGCGTCGAAGCACATGGCGATGTTTCGCAGCAGCAGCCGGCCCGCCCCGACAATCCGGATGCGATCCGGCTCCAGTTCAACAAGGCCATCATCGACAAACTGCTGAAGCTGCGGGAGCGACGCAGCGAAGTACTCGTCAAACTCAATCTCGAACTTCCGCTCAACGGCTCGTTTGTCAAGTTCAAGATCGCACATCAACCGCATGATCACATGCTTGCGCACATGATCATCGTACGTCATCCGGTAGCCCACGTGCGTTGCGAGTTTCCCGGCATCAATTGCCTTGTAGTACTCCTGCAACCCCTTCTCGTTCTGAGCGTAGATATTCTGGAAGTGACTGATCGATGACATGCCGAAGCCATAGAGATCAGCTCCGGATTTTGTTGAATACCCCTGGAAGTTTCGATACAACGTTTTCTCTTTCTGTGCGATGCACAGCTCATCGGTCGGCTTTGCAAAATGATCCATGCCGATGTATTCGTAGCCATGCGCTGACAGTACCTCAATCGTCATCTTCAGAATATCTAGTTTCTCCTCAACGGTTGGCAGGTCTTCCGGACGGATGAGCTGCTGATGCTTCTTCAGCCACGGCACATGCGCGTAGTTGAACACGGCAATGCGCTCGGGAGAGAACTGCAGGACCTTTCGGACGGTTTGTTCAAACGACGATATGGATTGGAACGGCAGGCCGTAAATCAAATCGATATTGATGCTGTGAAAATCCAATGCTTCAGCCCACTTGAACACTTGCAAACTCATTTCTTCGGGCTGCATCCGGTTCACGGCCTTCTGCACGCGCTCATCAAAATCCTGAACGCCCATGCTCATCCGGTTGAACCCGACGTGGCGCAGCGTGCCGAGATGGCGCTGCGTCAACTCACGCGGATCAATCTCCACACTCATTTCAACATCGGGGTCCACGTTGAATCGTGCTTTGATGAATTCGCCGATGTCGAGAATTTCTTCGGGAGTCAGATGTGTCGGAGTTCCGCCGCCCCAGTGAATCTGTGTCACCTTCCGGTTCTTCGAGAGATGCGGAGCGACCATGTCGATTTCTCTCTTCAGGTAGCCGATGTACTCGGCAATCCGGGTCCGGTCGCGGGTCACCATCATTGTGCATCCGCAGAAGTAGCACAGCGTATCACAGAACGGGAAATGAAAATAGAGTGAAATGTCCGAACTCGCGTCGGGCGTGTTCGTGGCGAGAATTTCCTGTTTGTACTCTTCTGCTGTAAACGATGAGCTAAAGAGCGGAGCGGTGGGATAACTCGTGTAGCGCGGGCCCGGTCGGTCGTACTTGCGCAGGAGACCGAGATCAACATGAGAGAATTGGCTTGGCATGGAAAAGAACTCCTTTCGTGACAGTATAGTGAATCGCAAAGTCAATGCCAACTCAGTCAATACGACGTTGCTGTCGGAGTTTGAAAATTCAGGCATTTCATCTACGACGTAACGCTTACACTTCGCAGATGTGAGAAAATCGAGTTGCTGTTCTCAAAAGTGGGAAGTCAGGGCGAAGGCGGATTAAATTTCTCTCGCGATGCATCATGCTCTTGATTACCCTGCTGAGCTTCCCTATATTGGCAACGACGTTGTAGATGCGAGTGATGGGTATTCCATATCTCGTGAACCGAAACGTGATGTTGCAAGAACCTTGTCATCAATTCTATTCTCCTCGTTGATGCCAGGCTGCGCCGGAATTCGGCGAGCAGTGGTCGCATGCGGTTCCCATTCCCAACTCTTTTCGTCACTCGCGTGTTCACACGATGAACGCATTCCCTTTCGTGTTGAACAGCAACTCACCGTTCTCATCAAGTAGCGATACACGCGTATTCCCGTTGGAATGATTCGTTGTGGGCTGACCCGACGGAGCGGCGCGTGAATTCTCGTCAACCTTTGGGTGGAGTTGTCATGAACACTTCGATACGACTCGTTCCGGGACGACGTGCGGCATTCGTTGTCGCGCTGGTCTCGTTATTGGCGTTTGGTACAGCCTGGTCGTCCAACGGAAAGATCACGGGGCGTGTTCTCGATCAGCAAACCGGCGAAGCGCTGGTCGGGGCAAACATCATTCTCACACATACCATTCTCGCAAACAACGTTGAGACACGGCTCTCAACGCCGCTGGGCGCAACATCCGACCCCGATGGGTATTACGTAATTCTCGACGTGCCATCGAACTTCTATGTCGTCACCGCAAGCATCGTCGGATATACGCCGGTGACGCAAACGCATCTCAAAGTCGATCTCGACAGAACCGTGACGCTCAACTTTTCTCTTTCGCCAACGTCGATTGAGATGGATCAGGTGGTCGTCACGGCGAAACGTGAGATTATCAAGCAAGACGTATCGGCAACACAAGAGGTGATCGGCACGACCCGCCTGGAGCAAATGCCGGTGACACGACTTGATGAGTTTGTTGGACGCATCAAAGGCGTGGAGCTTGTCAGTGGAGCGGAAGGAAACGGGTTGAGCGTGCGCGGCGGAGCAATCCGCGAAACCGACGTTCGCCTCGACGGCATCTCGTTGCAAGATCCCCGCACCGAGAACTCCTATCTCGCGCTCAACTCGACCGCAGTGCAGGAAGTACAAGTGCTCACCGGCGGATTCGAGGCAAAGTACGGAGGCATCCGGTCGGGACTGCTGAACGTTATCACGAAAGACGGAAACCGCGACCGCTATACAGTCTCGCTGAAACTCGACGCCGCCCCGGCAAATCAGAAACGCTATTTCGGCACGAGTCCCTGGAGCAACGACTCCTGGATCTACCGGGTGTATGCGGGCGAATACGCGATGCGCGGGATACGCACGCATGAGGACTCCATGACCGTGCCCGTTGAGTTCTGGACATTCAAGGGCTGGGCTGACCGGGCAGTGCTGAGCAACCGCCTCGACTCAATCCAGAAGCTCGAACTCTGGAAACTCCAGCACCCGCAATACAACTTCCAGGATCGACCCGACTATTTCATTGAAGGGAGCATCACGGGGCCGTTCCCCGGCGACTTCATTCCATTCTTTGGAGAGTTCGCCGAGCGTACAACGTTTCTCCTCGGCTTCAAATATGAAGATTCGCAACTCGCATTCCCCGTTGGACCGCGCAGCAACTACGTTGACTGGAATACCCAATTGAAACTCACTTCGGCACTCTCGGACAACATGAAGCTCGCCATCAACGGACTTTATGCGAAGCTGCACACATCGAGTGCAGGAAGAACGACAAGCTATGGAGGTGCACTTGTCGATCAGGCATCGAGCTTCGGATTTTTGAACAGCACCGAAAGCTCTGTCCGGCAGCAGGCACAATTGCTGGGCGGTGCAAGCTTCAGCCAAATCTTCAACAAGAGCCGGCTGCAATACCTCGATCAGCGCTACATCGTTGGAGGCGCGAAGCTCACGCACACACTTTCCAACACCGCGTACTATACTGTTGAATTCCAGACAGGGTTTACCGATCAGCAACTTACGCCATTCTCGGTCGACACCAACGTTGTGAAGCCATGGGTTTCGTTCCAATCAAAGTTTGGCCCGCCGGTAACGCTGCGTTATCCCCTTCCCATCTACGGAAGCCCTATGGGGTCGACAAATTACGGC
>CAYJNF010000435.1:0-3770 GCA_964370915.1 uncultured Chitinophagales bacterium | reverse complement strand
CAACGCGGGAAAGCAGAGTCGTGCACGGAACGGGAAGATTCATGACACAAGGTTACCGATGAGTGGAAACTGTTGATCGTCAGTCAATATAATGAATGGTGGATTGAGTTTCTTTCGTGAATCAGCTTTGCTATATTAGCGATGCCACCGTACATCCACTCAGAAGGATCTTCATGAGATTTTGTGTCATCGTTTTTGCACTCTGTCTGACGACATCACTCAACGCCCAACAAATTTCGATCACGCCACCATCACTGTATTTCGATACTGTGTTGGTCAATACGCGGGATAGCATTTCATTTCGCATTCGCAATGCCAGCAGCGACACGTTGCGCGTTACCGACATCAACTCGAACAAGTCGGCGTTCTCGGTTCGTGACACAGCGTTTACCATTCTGCCCGCCGACAGTGTTGATGTGCGTGTGTACTTTCAGACGAATCAGAATGTTACGTGGAACGACTTCTTGTTGATCGAGAATGCCGGTGCGCGCGGAACACTGCCTGTCCGTGTTATAGGTACTGCGAAATACTCCGGGTCATCGTATGCGGCCACGCAAGGATTGTGGGAGAATGATCTGAAGTCGGTGCTTCTCAATCTGATCACCAATCACACAGTGCTTGGCTACAACACAGCCCGCGACAGAATGTGCGAGTCGGTTGATGATCCGCTCGGCAATGATACGCTCGAATGTGTGTACACCGGCAGGAAGATTTACGCGCGCACCCGGACCGAGGCGCAGAATCAGAACTTTAACGCTGAACACACGTGGCCGCAAAGCACATTCAGTGAAAACGATCCGATGCGCTCTGACCTGAATCACCTCTACCCAACTGACGTGACAGCGAACAGCCAACGAGGCAACTTCCCGTTTGGTCCGGTAGTTTCGAACATCACCTGGCAGGTCGGTGGCTCGAAGCTGGGAAGAAATCCGAGCGGTCTGACTGCGTTTGAGCCGAGAGATGTTCACAAAGGAGACGTTGCCCGTGCGGTGTTCTACTTCTTGCTCCGCTATCCCTCGAACTACGGCAGCTTCGTTGATGTCGCGCAGGAGTACTATCTGCGACAGTGGCTCAAGTCCGATCCCGTAAGTGTGAGAGAGGCGCAGCGCAACAATGCCGTGGCAACGTATCAGGGCAAGCGCAACCCGCTGATTGATCATCCGGAGTTTGCCGATCGCATTACCTATTTCCGCAGTGCACTTGCTCCACAGCTTCAGCCGGATATTGTCGCGTCGCCGTCCGCCATGCAGTTCGGTACAGTTGCAGTTGGAGATTCATCCGAGTGGCGACTGACGATTGTGAATCGCGGCAGGGAAGTGTTGACAGTCTCCAGCATCAGCCTGCAAAGTGCATCGCCGGCGTTTCGCATCCTCGATGCTCCGGCGAGCATTCCGACGGATTCGTGTGTACAGGTGCGCGTGCGCTTCCGTCCCGACCAGGCGCAACAAACGTACAGCAATGCGATTGTCATACAGTCCAACGATCCCGATCAGCCGAGTTTGGGCGTTACCGTTTCCGCATCATCGTCAGGCGCCAACGCCGTCGCGATCTTGCCATTGCCATCAGAAATTGTTCTCCATCAGAATTATCCAAACCCGTTCAACCCTGCGACGACAATTTCGTTTTCCATTACACGAGCATCAGATGTGACATTGAAGATTTACGACGTCCTCGGCGAAGAAGTGGCCACGCTGCTCAATGCACGCTTGAATCCAGGCGGGTACAACATGGTCTGGAATGGATCGCGCAACGCGACAGCGAGCGGAGTGTACGTCTATCGTCTCAGTGTCAATGGTTCGGTGTACTCGAAGGCCATGGTACTTCTTAAATAATCCATGACATCCACATCCTAAATCTATCAACCCGGAGAAAAATTCTCTATGAGTTCACAAGAAGAAGTCGGTCAGATCGCCTGGACGGATCTCACGGTCACTAACGCGCAGGAAGTCCGCGATTTCTATCGCGAAGTTGTCGGGTGGAACTACCAGCCGGTGGACATGGGCGGCTATGATGACTTCAACATGGTTTCGCCGCAAACGCGCAAACCCGCAGCAGGCATTTGCCACGCCCGCGGAGTGAACGAGGGTTTGCCCGCGCAATGGCTCATTTACATTACTGTTGACAGCATCGAGAAAAGCGTGGAGCGCACCGTTGCTCTCGGTGGCAAAGTACTCGTGCAACCCAAAAGCATGGGCACCTACGGAACGTACTGCGTCATTCAGGATCCTGCCGGAGCAGTTGCCGCCCTGATTGAGCAGCCGTAGCATCCATGTCATGAAGGCATTCTGCCTCATAGTGACGCTCGCGTGCATCTCCATCGGATCTGAGGCACAAACGTACCTTGCCAGTTACACGAGCCACGCGATCGAAGGCAAGGCAATTCGTGTCAAGGCAGCAGGCGCCTCCGTTCGTTTTATCTTCTACACACCTGAAATTCTTCGCGTGGATTTCTTGCCGACCAGTTCCGCAACTCCCGACTCTTCGTTCGTCGTGATTCGCGATACGACTGAAACAGTGAACGTCTCATTGTCTGTCACTGATTCGACTCTGACTATCGGCTCAAGCGTAATAACCATTCTCATCAAAAAAAATCCCGTCCGCATTTCCTATTTTAATTCGTTGGGTGAGCGCGTGCTCGCTGAACCGACCGATGGCGGATTGGCAACGCGTGCCGCCGATCGGTGGGCGGTATTTGCTCGTACATCGGACGACCACTTCTACGGAACGGGCGAACGAGGGACCGCTCTCGATAAGCGCGGGCAAGCATTCGACAGCTACAATCTACAGATCGGTGGCTACGGCACCGCACTGCCGACGATGAACTTGAACGTTCCGTTTGTCGCTTCGACCAAAGGCTACGCGTTGTTCTTTGACAACACGTACGCGGGGAGATTCGATTTTGGCGCATCGAGTTCTGACAAGTTCTTCTACATCACCCGCGGTGGGGAGCTGACGTACTACCTCATTGTCGCGACGCGGATTCAGGATCAGCTTGAGCGTTACGCCTGGCTGACAGGGCGGCAACCATTACCCCCGAAATGGGCGTTCGGTTACATCCAATCGAAGTATGGTTATCGCACAGAAGGCGAAGCGCGCACACTGGTTCAGACGATGCGGCAGAAACAGATTCCCTGCGACGCGCTTGTGCTCGACCTCTATTGGTTTCGACACATGGGAGATATTGCATGGAATACTTCGGCGTTCCCAAATCCATTTCTCATGATGTCGGATTTTCTTGCACAGGGAATGAAGACGATCGTCATCACTGAGCCGTACCTTGTGTCGTACTCAGGCAACTATGCTGTCGGCTCTGGGCTTGGCTACCTGGCGAAAAACTCGTCGGGGCAAACATACCCATTGCCTGATTGGTGGTCGTGCAATTGTACGGCGGGGCTGCTCGACATCACGAATGCACAGGCTCGTCAGTGGTGGTGGAATCTGCACCCGCAATTTTTCGGCAACGAGCTGGCAGGAATCTGGACCGATCTGGGCGAACCCGAACGACATCCCGATGACATGGTGCACGCGCTCGGACTGACTGGAAAAGTTCACAACATCTATAATCATCTGTGGGCGAAGACGGTCTTCGAAGGATTCAATCAGTTCAGACCCAACAGACGGTTGCTGAATCTCTCTCGCTCCGGATTTGCGGGCAGTCAACGGTACGGCGTGATTCCGTGGTCGGGAGATGTTGGACGAAATTTCGGCGGACTTTCCGTGCAGCTCCCGATGATGCTGAACATGGGAATGTCAGGCTTCGGCTATCACAA
>CAYJNF010000434.1:3252-3782 GCA_964370915.1 uncultured Chitinophagales bacterium | reverse complement strand
TTCTATCCAGCTTCCGGAACTGCCATCTACGTGGGGGAAGTCTGCCAGACCCAGGACATCGTCGCTAAGCCTTCCACCATCGGCGCGTATCGTAATGTCCGGTTGACTTACGCCTGTAGCTACAGGGCCAATCGCAGGGCGTTTCTTATCCTGTACTTGGCCAGGATATGTAAGATGTAACTTGCAGTTTCCGACGCCGTTCCAAACACCAACTGCATTTTCAATGGCACTGCTCCAATTGTCTGGACCAGCTTGCGAAACAGATGGATCTATGCTAATATTGACTTGGTTCACCCTATTGTAGCTTACAATGAAGTTCGTTCCCGCCTGTGTTACTTTTCCAACGGCGATTCTCTGCCGGATGTCCTGTGCGGAAACAGATATACATCGATCAATGACAAAACAATTGTTTTCAAATCTGACCAAGTCGATTGGAAACCCTGCGGTTTTCAAGTATGACATTTCAGGGCTATATTGATGACTAGGCTTTTCGGTTTCAACCGGCCCTTGTTTGTCGCATCCTGCCAACA
>CAYJNF010000434.1:0-3242 GCA_964370915.1 uncultured Chitinophagales bacterium | reverse complement strand
CGGAGATCATTAGAAGTCTTTTGCATATCATTCTTGCTGTGTGTGTCATATTCATCTCCAGATTGCGAATTGAATTGGACTTTTGGTGATTATTGGAAGTGATCGTTGGATCTGAAGCATACAATAGTGAGCCATTTCGGTGGAGGACGGCAATGCAGCCAAACGGAAGGGGGAAAGGGCACGAACATTCCTCCGAAAAGGTTCAAATCAATCGAAACAGGAAGTGCAGTTTCACTTTGCTACTTTCAGGACGTCGGTTCCTTGCAATCATCGGGCCCAGTCTCGGTTATCGGTAGAGCCACCAGGCTTTTGCACGACGTGCAAATTTATGTTCTTCCACCTTGAACGATTCGACCAGGGACCGCAGCGGCTTGCCCGCATCGATCGTGGTACGCAATGCGTTCGATCCGAACAGGATATCAATTGCCGGATTCGTCCGTTCGTATTCGTAGGCGCCGCTGAACCATTTAAACTGCCGGGGATACATTTCCTTTGCGGTCGCAAGAATGCTGATTGCTGTGCGAACAGGCTTGAATGTTTTCCTGTTGGTAACGTGGAGGAATACTCCGCCGCAGACCTTGCCGGCGAACTTGTCAAATGTCGGCTTGAAGGATGTTGGTCGAAACACAACGCCGTCCAGATTCCATCGCGCGAGCCGGTCGGCAAATTTCTTCGAGTCGATAAACGATGCGCCACAGACTTCGAATGGACGCGTGGTTCCCCGTCCTTCGGAGAGATTCGTTCCCTCGAACAAACACATACCGGGATACACCACCGCCGAGTTGACGATGGGAATATTTGGCGATGCGGGAACCCAGTGATTGTCATACTCATCAAGATAGGCGCTACGCGTCCAGCCGCGCATCCGCACCACCTCAAGATTCACATTGGCAAACCTGAGATCCTTGAGCATCACGGCGAACTCGCCGATCGTCAATCCGTAACGCTGCGGAACAGGAAAGAGTCCAACGAATGACGTGAAGTCGGGTTGAATCGTGTCTCCCTCAACCGTCACGCCGTTAATCGGGTTTGGCCGATCAAGCACGATGAGCGTTGTGCCCGTCCGCTCGCATGCTTCCATGCAGTAATAGAGCGTCCACAAGTACGTGTAGTATCTGCTTCCAACATCCTGCAGATCGAAAACCAACGCATCAATCTGTTCCAGATGTGCCGGGTTCACTTTGCGGGTGGACGAGTATAGGCTTACAATACGAATGCCGGTGAGAGGATCAACCGTGCTCGGGCTCTCAATCATGTTCGCCTGTTCCGTGCCGAAGAAGCCGTGCTGTGGCGAAAAAATGAACTTCAGAAGTACACGCTGAGCAAGTTTGGCGTGAGAGTATGCAAGCGATGACGTGAGTGAAATCTGATTGGCGACGAGTCCGAGTGTTTGCCGTCTTCGTGTTGTGCCGAGACGGGAAAGATACACATCGATACCGTATTGAATGTACTTAGGCATTGGATATCCCCCGGTGCATCTGGTGCTTGCCCATTGGTGGATTCAAGTCTATGTGGTTCTTCAGAGATTAGTTGTGAAAGGATATGCAAGGGCAACGCGCCTGTTGCTTGTTGACCCGATGAGGATTTTCTGCAACCAATCTACCAATATCACCTCTCTGTGTCAATAGAACGAAATTTGGAATGCCCCAATCGGATGTTGTTATTGGCCAGCCAACTGCACCCTCTCGACTTCATGCAATTTCTCCAAATCAATCGCCATCATCCCGTCACTTTCCGCCACATACATATCTGAAAACTTTGCTCCCCAGATGATTTCGTCGTTCTTATATGACGAACGTGTGTGTACCGTCTGGGAAAATGTTTCCTCAACGGCCGTGAGCAGAATGAGAAACTCCGGCTCGGACCGTTCAAAGGCTTCCTTTGACACGCCGTGGAGCGGACTCTTCTCATCGATGGGATGTACGACAACCCAGTGCAACGGGAAGAACGAAACGCGGTCGCGTTCAAGAAGCAACGGATGGAATTTGCGTGTTTGTTTTCCGTTGACCATCTCCACTCTGCTCATCACGACGGTGATCTGCGCCTCGATGAGCTGACTGATGCGCTGATTAACGATCCGGAACATAAACGCGTTGATGTTCTTGTATGGCGCAATGAGCGCGTGCGTACTGAAAATTACTTTCGCATTCGGACGCGAGAATCGCGCAAACAACAAACTTGTGGCGAGTGCGAAGCCCAATAATCCGGCAAGTGCTTCAATCGTAACAAGGATGTTCGCGGCAAGTCCGTTCGGGCTAATGCGGCCGTAGCCAATAGTCGCGGAGGTTTGAACGCTGAAGAAAAATGAGTCGAGCCAGTGTTCTGTAGCAGTTGTGGAAGTGATTCCGTGAAGCGCATCGGGTCCGCATAGCTCATAGCCAACAGCAAAGAGAATGTTGGTGAACAAATACGCCGCGAGAATAAGTGCAAAGAACCTCGTCCACGACATAGTAAGCAGCCAGTGATACAGGCTGAGCGATTGAAAGAATGAGAGACCGTTCCGTTTGACATTGAAGGTGCCGTCGCGATTGAGGAATCGCAATCGGCTCTGCTGCGCGACGCGCGAGCCAAGTCCCAGGTCGCGGTTGGGGTCGTCGGGTTGGAGTTGTTCGTCTGGCATACATGCAAACCGTTCTGTGAAAGAGGGCGCCGGTAATATGAGGATTGAAACTCAACGACGCAAGCTGAACGCGGGTAGGGAAGCTCTCGGGGTAATCATTGCAGAAGAGGTACCTCTGGGGAGGAATTCAAGAATACTGTTGAGTTTTACTTTGGGAATGGTTAGACTTGACACACTTCTCGTACATCTGAGTCTCACACTTTAATAACAATTCCCTGGAAGGGAGGAGTCCTATGAAACGCGGCATACTCTTGTCGGTGCTGGTCGGCGTGGTCGTTACCGTCGGGTTGGCACAAGAGCCTACGGGTTTCCGTGGCGACATGCTGGGTCAGATTGAATATGTGCAGGGGCAGGTCATGCAGTTGGAAGAAGCCATGCCACAGGAAAAAATGTCGTGGCGGCCGGCGAAGGGGGTGCGTTCGGTGAGTGAAGTGTATTTGCACATTGCGTTCGGGAATTATTTGCTGGCAAAGTTCGCAGGCATCACCCCGCCAGCGGAGATTAGCATCTCCTCACCGAGCGACGCGGACAAATGGGACAAGTCCACGACGGATAAGAAAGAGATCGCGGAACGAATGAAGAAATCGTTTGACTTCCTGAAAGGCGCGATCAAATCGATGCC
>CAYJNF010000433.1:0-3786 GCA_964370915.1 uncultured Chitinophagales bacterium | reverse complement strand
CATCACCTTCTCCTCATCAATCCCCACCAATTCGCGATTCCACATTCGCCATTCACCATTCACCATTACACTTTCCACCATCCCCGAGTTCATGCCAAACAAAAAATGTCCAGCAAGGTTGCTGCGATTTAAAGGAGTAGGCGGAGAATAATCAAGAACGATCAGATCGGCGGGCGAGCCAACTTTCAACTTCCCAAATTCTCTCCCGAAGAAATCAGAAACAAGGCCATATCCGGCCTGGAGCATTTCGGGAAGGCGTGTGAACCCAACTTTATGTTCCGATTCCTGATTGCGAAAGAACCCGAGCTTGCATTCTTCAAACATATCGCCTGGAAATCCGTCGGTGCCGAGCGCTGACTGTTTGCCAAACCAGCGCAACGGTGCATACCCGACTGCGTTGTTCATATTCGAGCGCGGATTGTGGATGAGCCAGGTTCCTGCTTTTCCAATTCGTCCAAACTCCTGCTTGGAGAGGTGGACGCCGTGGGCGAAGATGGACTTCGGTGTCAGTATTCCATACTCTTCAAATCTGTCAAGAACGGGACCTCTGGACATCCTTCGACTCCGTCCCGACTGTGACGCGCCGGGACTGCGCTCAGGATGACGAATGTGCATGATTCGTTTTGCAGCGTCGAGAACATCCGCTTTGTCTTAAGCAACATGAATGTGCACGCCGCACTCGGACCTCGCAGCCAACTCGCCCAACGAGCGAATCGTATCGTCGTTGAGAGTGAATGACGCGTGAGCGCCTATTGTTCCGCGGAACTTCTGATTATTGAGATTCTCTGTTACGAACCGTTCGTTTTCTTCTAATCCTGCATCCCGCCGCTTGGGGCCACCCCGGTCGGTTGTTTCATAGCAGAGAACACCGCGCAAACCTACCTGAGTCATCGCATTCTTGATGATGTCAAGCGAGCCAAATATTCTGTTGGGCGAGGCATGATGATCAATCAGTGTTGTAGTTCCATACCTGATTGCATCAATGCCACCAACAAGTGCACTGAAGTAGATACACTCCTCATCAAGTGACTCATCCAGCTTCCACCAAATCTTCTTAAGAATATCGACAAAATTCTTCGGCGCTTGTTTCGGCCCGGACATTCCTCTCACCAGCGCCGAGTACAGATGCGTGTGGGCGTTGACCATGCCGGGCATGATGAATTTGCCGGAGAGGTCAATGGTTTGTTCGCCTTGCTTTGCGCGAAGTGCTCTTGCGCATGCAACGATATTGCCGCCTTCAATTCGCAGGTCGGCGCGCTCGACGACTGAAGAAGAAAGTTGGAGTAGAGTCGCGTTTCTAAGAAGCATGGCGTGGTTCAATCATTCATCAATTCTAAGACCAAACTAACGGTCAATGGTCAACGAACAATAGTCATTTTTCAACCGTAGAACCGACTGCGAATGAGAGCGCCTCCACTCCCGGCTCCACATCAATCGCTTTTCCTGCGGCTTGCTTTGCCGATGCAATGTCTTTCAATCCGTTTCCCGTAATTACTGTCACGGCTGATTCGTTCGACTTGACGATGCCCAGAGCAATTGCCTTTTTCAATCCAGCGATTCCTGTCACACCGGCCGGCTCTCCAAACACACCGCCAAGTCGTGCTGTCACGCGCATAGCCTCGAGAATCTCTTCGTCGCTCACGGCAACCATCTCCCCGTGTGACGCATTGATTTGCTGAATGGCGCGCCGCCAATTGCGCGGCGTTCCAACAGCAATGCTGTCCGCAATCGTGTTCGTGTCTGAGGGGATCAGATCTTTGCCACTCTTGAACGCCTCAAGCATCGGCTTCGCTCCCTCGGCTTGCACACCAAGCAATCTCGGCATCCGGTCGATGAAGCCGAGGCGTTTCATTTCCTGCAAGCCTTTCCCAATGCCACCAATCGTGCATCCATCGCCGACAGAGACAACGACCCAGTCTGGAATTCCCGCGCCGAATTGTTCAGCGATTTCCAATCCGGCGGTCTTCTTTCCCTCCACCAGAAATGGATTTGTCCCGCTATTCCGGTTGTACCACCCAAACTTGTCGCATGCTTGCCTGCACAGATCGAACGCCTGCTCGTAGGTTCCCTGAACCCTCAAAACCGTTGCGCCAAAAATGAGAAGCTGCGTCACTTTCGGCTCGGGCGCTCGCGCCGGGACAAAGATGTAACTCTTCAGTCCAACGGCGGCCGAAAGTCCTGCCAGCGACGAGGCGGCGTTGCCTGTTGAAGCGCACGCAATCGTATCAAACCCAAACTCCAATGCTTTCATGACACCAATCGCGCTCGCGCGATCTTTGAACGAGCTTGTTGGATTTCGTCCATCATCTTTCAGAAAGAGTTTCGAGATGCCGACAGATTGTGCAAGGCGCGGCACATCATAAATTGGAGTCCAGCCAATTTGCAGATGCGGAAGTGGAAGTGTGGAAGAAACAGGAAGCAACTCACGGTAACGCCAGATGCTGAACTGGCGCGAGTCGAGTGTCGTGCTGTTCAGTAATCGGGCAACTGCCGGATAATCATACTGCACGTCGAGAATACCTTGATCACCACACGACGGACAAGTGAATAGATTCGCGGCCGGGTACTCTGCACCGCAGAGAATGCAATGCAAACCGGTGACGAGGTGATGCGGATCTGACCCCATGAAGTTTCCTTATGATTGATGAAATCCTCACAGGGTATGCCATCCGGAATTGGTCAGAACGACAGATTTTCGACACAATTCGACCCCACGAATCTATTAATTGAGAAAACAGAACTCGAATGTCGCAAGATTGGGAAATCCTGACAGGAAATGAGGATCGCCTCACGAAAATGATGAAGCCCCGCGTTGACCACAGGGCTTCATGTTAGTGCCAGCTAATGCAATGCCAGAACTACCCGGCTTCATCAAAACCAAAATATTTTTTTGCATTGTTGTAGCTGATGTCCTTCACCATCCCGCCGACGAGCTCCATATCCTTCGGCAGCACGCCTTTTTCAATCTCCGAGCCAAGAATATTGCAGAGCAGACGTCGGAAGTATTCATGTCGAGGATATGAGAGGAAACTTCGCGAATCGGTGAGCATGCCGACAAACTGGCTCAGCATTCCCATGTTTGAAAGCGCTTCGATCTGTTTTGTCATACCATCGGCTTGATCGAGAAACCACCACGCGGCACCATACTGCAGTTTGCCCGGGACAGTACCATCCTGGAAATTGCCGATCATCGTGGCAAACAATTCATTGTCGCGGGGATTCAGATTGTAGAGAATCGTCTTCGCGAGTTTGTTGTCGTTATCAAGCCGATCCAGGAACTTTGCAAGTGGCCTTCCTACCTCGAAGTCGCCAATCGAATCAAACCCCGTGTCAGGACCCAACGTTCGCATCATACGCGAGTTGTTGTTGCGCAATGCCCCAAGGTGGAACTGCTGTGTCCATCCTTTTTCCCAATCCATCACGGCAAATTCAAACAGCATTGCCGACTTGAACTTGAGGATTTGGGTCGGAGTGAGAGGTCTGCGTGACAGCAACAAACGAAACGCTCCTTGAATCTCGCGCTCGGTGTATTCCTCTGCATAGATTGTTTCAAGGCCGTGATCCGAGAGCCGGCAACCGTTCCTGTGAAAGAACTCGTGTCTTTTTCGTAGTGCCTCAAGAAAGTCCTGATACTTCGTGATCTTCATGTCTGCCGCAGATTCAAGTGACGCGACGTATTTTCTAAATGCGTCAACGTTCTCTACGGCCATTGCCTTGTCCGGACGGAACGCTGGAATGATCTTCGTCTGCATCGTTCCATCCTTCTTGATCGCTTTGTGAAAGCTC
>CAYJNF010000432.1:0-3797 GCA_964370915.1 uncultured Chitinophagales bacterium | reverse complement strand
TCGAGCGATTGCCGCTGCTGTGGGTGACGGAAACGCGCTTAATCGGCGGGATCATCGTGCTCACACTCGTGTTCCTTGTACGGCGCGACCGAGCGGAAATTCTGAATACGCTGCGTTCATCGCGGCACCGCGGTTACACGATCATGGGTTCCCTGTTCGGAGCTTACGTATCCATGATCATGTGGCTCGGAGGCATGAAATACACGCAGGCCTCGACCGCCGCCGCGCTCAATCAGACCAGCAACATCTTCATCTTTCTCATGGCCGCTATCTTCCTCAAGGAGCCAATCAATACCAAGCGCGCCATTGCGATTTCGCTCGGCGTCGGCGGCGCGTATCTGGTGATGTTTACATAAAAAAAGCCGCGTGACAATGTCACGCGGCTTCGCGTTCCGAATCGGACTTGCTTACCAGCGCTTCTCGCGCGGCGGACGCGCGGGACGGGCAGCTTGCGGACGAGCCTCATTGACCATCATGTTGCGGCCCTTGAGGTCGGTTTCGTTGAGCTGCGCGATCGCTTCCTTTGCTTCCGCTTCATTCGGCATTTCGACGAAGCCGAAACCCTTGGAGCGGCCGCTCATGCGATCGGTGATGACGCTGACGCGATCCACCTGGCCATACTGCTCAAAGGTGGAGCGGAGATCGTCTTCCGTGACGGTGTAGGCAAGATTGCCGACGTAGATGTTGACCATTTTTAGATCCTTTCCGGATTAGGGCTGTGTCGCGCCCCTGTTTTTTTGTCACCTGACACCGCGAAGCCGGAAGGGACCTGTTCGATCAATACCTCCGTGACAAGGCCTGCGAGAGGGTTCTCGTGAACCCTAAACTCAAAAATAACAAGAATTTAGTGCCAAACAGACACCAACTTCAAGATCGTGCTAATCTATGGTAAAATAATGAAAAAAGCAAGCCCCCACTTTTAGTCACTTTTGAACCCCTATTTGAGCAGTAGAACTCTCTGTACACTGGACTTACTTCCGGTCCGAAGCGACACGAAGTACAGGCCCGCGGGAAGGCTGCCCGCGCTCAGCAGGACCCGGTGCTCTCCGGCCAGATACTCGCCGTTCGCAATCATGCTCACGTCGCGGCCAAGAATGTCAATGAGCTTGAGTTCGACATGCCCCGGTGACTCAATGGAAAAGCTAATCGCCGCTTCGCTGTTAAAGGGATTCGGATAAATCGAGCTGAGTTGTGTCGTGAGCGGAAGCGCGACGGGATATTCCGGAGCAAATGACGGATCTTCCATCGTGATGTCGATATCTTCAGGGAAGTCGGTCTCTTCGACGTCAATCGGATCCGGAGTTGCTCCGCCGTACGCTCCATACGGCTCACCCTCATCATGTACGAAGTTCACGTTTAGATCCATGAACGCATACGCGTAATACGTACCGAAACTGTCCACGAAAGCCGTGTAATCCCCGTTGCCGTTGTTCGTGAGCAGGATGCCGACGCCGCGAATCGTGTCCGCAAACGTCGGAGTGTGAAACGCATAGACGAAGGTGGTTCCGGTCTCGCTCCCGTTGTACGTGATTGTCCCGCTGAAGCCACCGGAGGACGGCGGCACTAATTCAATATCCACATCCTCGGAATCGGAAGAGAGCACCAGCGGTACGGGCGGCCAGCCGCCATAGAATCCGCGCGGCTCATCGAGATCGGGAGTGAGATTCCCGCTCAGGTCCTGATACGCGAAGAGAATATACGAGCCAGCCTGCATGTTTGCGACGATGTAGGTGTCAAAGATCGGTTCGCCGATTCCGATGTAAAACGTGTCCAGCGTCGTGGAGACGGCGATCACACCGTAGAGCGAGAATCCGCCTTCGCCACCGGTGATGTGCCCGGTAACATTGAAGGCATGTGCCGGCCCAGCGAACCCAAATGATAAGACGCAGCAGATCAGCAAGACTCGCGACATAGATCCTCCCGACAGGTTCGTTGCATACAGGGCGTAATGTACTGAAACTCACGCTAATATTCAACTAATGCGGCAATTTGTGTGCCGCGAAGTGCGATCGCATTGATTTGCGCTCTTTTGGCTTGAGTTGTACGGCCACAGGGCGGCCAGATCGGACGACAAGTTGAGGAGGCCGCCAAAGAACAACATCAGAAAGATGTCGACAGGATTTTAAGAAGCCTATTTGAAGGGACTTATGCTACAGCCCCAACTTGACTCGTGGTTCATTTGGTAATATATTCTTACTATAGTTGGTTGACGTCGGCCAAGCACGAGAATTTGATGCAAGTTGCTATGACACGATGAAGAGGTTCAGAGTTTGTAATGGATAGCGGACGACTTTTTCGGGCAGTTGTTACATTTTTGACGTTGCTGGTGTGCATGTGGATCTTGAGCCGATTAGAGCGGCGAGAGCGTCCGCCAGATGTCATTCCGGTTGATTCTGCATCGACTCCGGTACGCGAGACGCAGGAACAGGCACAGGCAAGCGAGCCGATTCCGGTTGAGATTACGTCCTTGCCGCTGGTCGCTCTCGATAACACATGTCTCTACGATGGTACGCAGGATTTGTCGGCATGCACGGGAGCCGTTTCCGGCGGCCCGGTGCGCGAATATCAATTCCTGGCGAACGGTTTCGACACCTATTACGTTGCGGCGGAGCCGCGTTCTGAGTTCTTCGATTTAAGCCTGGTTCTGCTCGACAGCACTCGACGCTGTTTGATTGGACAAGATGAGAACGGGCCGGGGTTCGCGGAAGGTACATCGATAGTAGATCTCGACGCGGGAACGTACACGCTGCTTGTCGGCGGCTACTCGGAAGACTGCGGGCCGTACGAACTTACCGTCTCCAATCGTGCCCCGGCAATTGCGCAGATTTTGAAGTCACGATCGCTGCCCGGACCCAACGGGACAGTTGTGCGCTGGGAGACGTTTGGCGAAGTGGACTTGGCCCACTTTGAACTCTACCGACAGAGCGGCAGCGAGCGCGAGCGAATCGGAGTGTTCCGCGCGCATGGCAGCAAGGCCGGGTTTGCATTCTATAGCTTCATGGATCGCGATCCGAATCCGGATTCTATGTATGTCATCGAAGCGGTGGCGCGCGACGGCCGCAGAGAAGTGGTGACGGTCTGAAAAGCGAGAAGAGGTGTGGGCCGATTCAATCGGCCCCTACAATTATTGAAACAAACCCCCGGTCAGTGACCGGGGGTTTGTTGTCAGTTTGTCGTTCGGTGCTTACGGTGTCGTCGAGGCTTTGACGATGTAGAATTTTGCCAGCGTGGCGAGCGGCGCGACGTCAAGGAAACTGTTGGTCGCGGTCGAGCCTTCGAACGTGCTGAACGGCCCGGCCGGATTCGTGCTGCTGTACACCTGATAGTACGGCGCGCCGGTCGAAGCCCAGTTCAACTGAATGTCATCGCCCACGCGGTGGATCACCACCACCGGCGCGGTCAGCGGGAAGCCGGACGCGCGGATCAAACGATTGCCGAGACGGCAGGACTCATCCACGTCATTCTCGTTGTACCAGAGCAGATCGCAGGGATCGTACACAAAACTGTTGCCGCTGTAAGCCGAGGACTCGTCGTGCAGAAACG
The DNA here is from genome assembly GCA_964370915.1 of uncultured Chitinophagales bacterium. Lineage (GTDB taxonomy): Bacteria > Bacteroidota > Ignavibacteria > UBA10030 > UBA6906 > CAADGV01. Next base: position 254 of record CAYJNF010000432.1, on the reverse strand, counting down.
CTTCAAACACGCCGCCGACCGGATTGGCCACCGCAACGTAGAAGGCGCTGTTGATGCTGAGCGGATTGCCGAACGCGTCGCGAAAGACGATGTCACACCAGTTGTCCTGATTGATCGGCACGCCGCCGATCACATTTCCAATACTGCCGATGGTCTTCGAGAAGAGCAATGTGCCGGGTAATCCGCCCAAGCCGTCCGCGGCATAGACTTCCACCGTCAGCAGGGCATGCTGGTTGTCAGGGTTCTCGGCGCTG
>CAYJNF010000431.1:0-3797 GCA_964370915.1 uncultured Chitinophagales bacterium | reverse complement strand
AGCCATTCATCCGGCGGATAGATGGATTGGAGTTTTCGTCCGATGAATTCTTCGATGGCAGGAATCTGCATTCCGTCCTCTTCATCCGCAAAGCTCACCGATATGCCGCTGGCTCCCGCTCTGCCAGTTCTTCCGATGCGGTGAACGTAGTCTTCTGCATCGAACGGCAAATTGTAGTTCACGACGTGGCTAACCCCTTCAATGTGAAGTCCGCGGGCGGCGACATCGGTTGCCACAAGAATCCGGAATTTTCCCTCGCGGAATCCTTCCAGGGTCTTCACGCGTTCGTGCTGCGACACATCACCCGACAGCAACCCGCACGAAATTCCCCTCGACATCAATTGCTCTGCAAGCCGGTGGGTCTGGTCTTTTCTGTTGCCAAACACAATCACGCGTTCGAGTTTCTCCTGCACAATCATGTTGTACAGTAACTTCAGCTTGTCATCCGTCGTGACTATATACACGCGTTGGTCGATGGCAAGAACGCTGACCTGCTCCGGTTCGATATCCACATTGTGGGCGTTGTTTGTCCATTGCCCGGAGAGCCGCGTCACTTCCGACGTGAACGTAGCCGTGAAGAACATCGTCTGCCGTTTGTCTTTGTGTGGCGTGCTCATCACGATTTTTCGAATATCGGGGATGAACCCCATGTCCAGCATGCGGTCCGCCTCATCAATCACCAAAATCTCGACGTGATTCAAGTGGATGTGATGCTGATTCTTGAAATCAATCAATCGTCCCGGCGTTGCCACAACGATATCAACCGGTCCATCGAGCCATCGTTTTTGTCGCTCGTAGTCCATGCCGCCAAACACCGCAACGATCTTGATACGCATATGTTTCGCAAGCAGCTTTGCATCTTTTTCAATCTGCAACACCAGCTCACGTGTCGGTGCAAGTATCAGCGCTCGCGGCGATGACTTCCGACGCTCTGCCAGTGGCTTGCGGATTACATGTGAAAGGATGGTAATCAGGAATGCCGCACTCTTGCCTGTCCCTGTCTGCGCCCGTCCTGTACAGTCTCCACCTTCCAATGCCCGCGGGAGAATCGCCGCTTGTACCGGCGTACAGTACTGGAAGTTCAAGTCGGCAATGGCGTGCATGATTGGATTTGGGAGATTCAGGTCGTGAAAACGCGTTTTCCCTTCAACAGGGGGAACGTCGAACTGCGATACGTTCCAGTCATCGACCAGAGGAATTTCTGATTCCGGCTGAGTGAGTGCGGGAGTCTTTGCATCCGGTCTCGGCGTTCGCGCCGGCGGGCGCTGCGGACGCGTGCGCGCGTCGGTGCGCGGTCTGCGTTCTCCCCGCGGGGACTGGGGATGCTCGCCGCGTTGACCCGGGGGACGGGGATTTTTCCCTTGATACCCGCGACGCGTGCTTTCTTTTTTTGCTGTCGGAGATTGCGGACGTACTTTCGACTGATCGGAAGGCTCTGTCGTGGTCTTCTTTTTCTTACGAATCTTGTCGCTGAACCACGACGCGACCCTCTTGATAACTTTTTTCATCGGCTGTAGAGAATGAGTGAAATGAATCGTCCGGAGTTGCCGTGATCTCTCACGCTGCGAAGGGAACTCTTCAGGGCGCGCAACCTCTTATGAATGGAGAATAACTTGATGAGAAGATACGAAGTCTAAAGGAGAGAAGAAACAGGGGATTCGATTCACATGGCCTAGCCCGCTGGCAGGCAACAATCTCGCCCTGGTTTCACTCCGAAAGGCGAGATTGCCGCTGCACAAGAACCACACGGGGCACATCCCACGGGCAATACTACGGACGATCAGCCAGTTTGAACTTGAAAGGAACGCTCACCCACACACGCACAGGTCCGCTGTTCACATAGCCCGGCGTAAAGACAAATTGCTTTGCCGCTTCAATTGCCGATTCGCTGAACAAATCATTGTCACTCTTCATGACCGTGCAGTCACTTGGCTTTCCTTCTTTGTCTACCAGTATTCTCACAAATACCTTTCCTTCAAGACCAGCCTTCTGCAAAAGTACTGGATATTCTGGAACAACCCGCTTGACGATCTCCGGCTTTCGTTCAACGGCCCAGAATTCCAACGGCTTTTCATCAATCTCAACTCGTGGAGAGCCAGACCATGTCACGGAACCATTCTGCTCCCCGCCTTCACCGATCTCTCCGTTGGGATCTCCATTCAATACAATCCCATTGTGCAGTTGGTTTTGTGTTGCGAACGTATCCGTAGGATTGGCCAATGCTTCCGGTACGACAACGATTCTCCCCGCCTTCACATTTGTAACTCCAGGCACGGCTCGGTTGAGACCGGTCGGCAAATCATAGGTCTCGAAAGTGAATTCGGGATCTGCCCAGGGAACGTGAGGTCCGGATTTCCACTGGACGCCGGTCAAGTCGATCGCCGGAGTCGGGAAAAGATAATAGGTCGCGACGATAAGGGCATGAATTGTGATTGAGATTGCAAGGGCAATCATCATGTTCTTTTTCTGCATTTGCTCGAGCTCAATCGCCCGGTAGGTGAGTGAGGTGGAACTTCGGACTGCGACCAACGGTGTCATGGCGACCTCCATTGAATGTTGGGTGATGTGATGATTCGTGGCGCCAACAAACAAGACGCAAAGAAGATGCCACTCAGCAATTGAGGAAATTTGGATCGGGACACGAAAGGATCACCGCATCGTTCTTGCATTCTGCACGACACGATTCGACACCAGGCGAGACAGTCATGGAAGTGATTGAAAAATGAATCTCAGCAGAGAAGTTGCAGTTTGCAATGCGGTGAACGACGGCGCGATAGAGGCCGGGCAGGTCACGAGTGAGCAACACACTGCGGCCCGGTGGCAATGAACTTCGACTTGACTAGAACACACTCACCTTTACGTACCGGCCCGGATTCTCTTTGAAGTCCATTAGGAGAGAGTCGAGTGAAATGATGCTATGATCAAGGTGCTTGTATAATTCGGCGTCGCGAGTGAGCTTGCCCAGATTGCTGTTCGGATTGTTGAGGAGAACGAAGAGCGAATCGGCCCGATGAACAACAGTAGTAAGATTGTTGTAGAATGACTCGTCGATAATGAATTTTCCGAGCGTTCCTTTCCCCTGCTTGATCGAATCGGAGATGCCAGAGAGATTGGCGATTAGCGAGGAAACGCGTCCCGCCATTTGCTGATCGTTGAGAAGTCGGGCTGCGAGTCCATTGCCTTTGGTGATGCGTTCCGTGATTGTCTCAAGATTTGCCGCGGCCTTGAGAAGTCTGTCATTCAATTCGGTTGAGGTGATCAGCTTGCCGATTGTGCCTTCGCCCTTGTTGACCTTCTGTGAGATATCCTGAATGGTGTTCATGGTTTCGATGGCCGATGCCGTCAACTCTTCCAGGCCGGGCTCGGCAACGACATCGAGGAATTCTCCCTCTTCGAGAGGACGCGATGAATTCCCAAGCGTAATGTCGACAAACTTGTCTCCGAGCACGCCGAGCGATTTGATTGTCGCTTTCGAGTCTCTCGTGATCAAATGAAAATACTCGTGGGTAAGATCGAGGGTAACGAGAACTCCGGTAGTGTCATTCCGCTTCGAGAAATCCATGCTCTTCACGACCCCGATCTTTTTCCCCGAGATCGCCACCATGTTTCCTTCGGACAATCCTTTGATGCTCGAGATAAACAGATAGGCCGTATCGTGGCGTGTCAGGATGCTCGTGTTCTTGCCGATGATAAGTCCGAGAATTCCCGCAAGAACGATCCCCGCAACAAACAAGATTCCGGTCCGAAGATTTCGCCACCGCGTGCCGCCGGTTGCTGATGTGTCTACGTTTGCCATA
>CAYJNF010000430.1:0-3804 GCA_964370915.1 uncultured Chitinophagales bacterium | reverse complement strand
GAATTGGAAATCAGCGATGCGTTGCCGAGTATCAGCTTCAGCCGGGGGCAAAGCTTTCCATTTCGTCCTTCAAGACGAAGCGGCGAAAGCAACCTCTCGTGGTATGAGTTGATAGGATACAGCTACAATTCGCAACTGCTCAATACACGAAACGCGTACAAGGCAGATTCATCCGGCTTTGAACGCATTGACGAACGGCGCGGCATTCAACACAATATTGCCATCAACGCATCGCCGAAACTCGGATACTTTACGATCTCACCGTTCTTTAACTACACGGAGAAGTGGTACGACAAGAGCATCCGGCGGGAGCTTGTCTCGACGATCAGGCGCGACACAGCAGGCAATCCCGTCGACACCGCGTATACAACTCACGATACGGATGTGAAAGGATTCCAGGCTGTACGATATTTCGATATGGGCATTTCCGCGGGCACGAAATTCTTTGGTATCATTCAACCGAACATACTGGGCATCAAGGGAATCCGGCACCAGGTGTCACCATCGATCACGTATACCTATCAGCCTGATTTTTCAAAACCGTCATTCAGTTACTTCGGAACGTATGTTGATCAATTTGGTCAGACACAACGGTATGGGTTCTTTGATCGAGAAGTCTTCGGTGGCGCGCCAGGTGAAGAGCGTCAGGCTCTCAGTTTGCGTATCGGGAATGTGATTGAGATGAAGACGGCATCCACGGACACCTCGGGACAGGACAACAAATTCCAGTTGCTGAATTTCGACATTGGCACGGGATACAATTTTGTGCGTGACAGTTTGAAGTTCGATGAGATCAGCCTCAGTTATCGGACGTCGATCGGGCAACTGCTCAGCATCAGCGGAAGCAGCAGTTTCAACCTGTACAAGTTCGAGCCATACGATGTCAACCCCGAATCTGGTCGTCGCGTCAACAAATTTCTCATTAACGAAACCGGTCAGATCGCTCAATTGACAAGCACGAGTCTGAGTCTCTCAACGTCACTGAGTGGCGAGAAGAAGAAATCGACATCGGGTCCCGTGCGGTCGGCAGAAGATTCGTTGCGGCAGCAAACCGGCACCGATAAACTCTATGACGATCCCGTACCCGACTTCAGCATTCCGTGGAAGCTGGATCTTTCCTATAACTTCTTCCAATCACAACAAGATCCGCGACGGAAGTTCCGACAATCCAACATTTCCGCCTCGGTGAGTTTCAGCTTGACCGAAAACTGGAAAATCACGGGGAGTACGAACTACGATCTGGTGAACAACGTCTTTGCAGCCCCGCAAGTGAGCGTCTATCGTGATTTACATTGCTGGGAGATGAGTTTCAATTGGGTGCCGGCCGGTGTGTACAGCAACTATCGATTGGAGATTCGGTTGAAGGCGCCGCAACTACAGGACGTAAAAGTGACGAAACAGCACAGCTCGACGGGAATTTACTGACGTAATGACGTCGAGCCACGTCAACTGAAAATGAAAAGCCCCTCGCGGGGCTTTTGTGATTTTGTAGCGTGATGGCGTTCGTGGCTTACGCGGACTGGCGCTTCTCCTCAAACGTATACAGCGGATCTTTCTTTTTCAGGATGACGTCCTTGGTGATAGTGCATGTTGCGACATTCTCGCGTTCCGGCAGATTATACATGATGTCGAGCATGACTTCTTCGATGATCGAACGTAATGCGCGGGCGCCCGTGCCGCGCTCGATTGCCTGCTGCACGATCGACTTGATTGCCGCTTCCTCAAAGTGCAGTTCGACGCCTTCCATGCGGAAGAGTTTCTTGTACTGCTTGATGATTGCATTTTTCGGCTCGGTCAGAATGTTGCGAAGCGCGTCCTCGCCTAGTGAATGCAGTGATGCAATGAGCGGCAATCGTCCGATGAACTCCGGAATGAGACCGAACTTCATCAGATCTTCGGGCTGCACGAGCTGCAGCAGGTCATCCTGCTCAACATTGTGCTTGCTCTTGATGTCGGCGCCGAAGCCGATTGCATTTTTGTTCACACGCCGGGCGATGATCTTGTCGAGACCTTCAAATGCGCCGCCGCAAATGAAGAGGATGTTTTTCGTGTTGATGTTGATGAGGCTTTGCTCGGGGTGTTTGCGACCGCCTTTGGGCGGCACGCCGGCAATCGTTCCTTCAAGAATCTTCAATAGTGCCTGCTGGACACCTTCACCCGAAACATCGCGTGTAATGGAGGCGCTGTCGCTTTTGCGTGCGATCTTGTCAATCTCATCGATGTAGATAATGCCGCGTTCCGCCTTCTCGACATTGAACTCGGCATTCTGCAGCAGATGAACGAGAATTGTTTCCACATCGTCGCCGACGTAGCCCGCCTCGGTGAGCGTTGTTGCGTCTGCAATCGCAAAGGGGAGATCGAGAATTCTCGCGAGCGTTCTGGCCAACAGGGTCTTGCCCGTGCCCGTGGGGCCGATGAGCATGATGTTTGTTTTTTCGATTTCCACATCATCGATATCAAACAACCGCTCTTTCTCGTCGATACGTTTATAATGATTGTACACCGCGACCGCCAGACTTTTCTTGGCAATCTCCTGCCCGATCACGTACTCGTCAAGCGCCTTCTTGATTTGCAGAGGCGTCAGGCCGGTCTTCGCGCCCTTGCGCGCGGTGAACGCAGCAAGGTTATTGCGAATGATATCCACAGAACTGGAGACACAGATGTCACAGATGTACACGTCCGGTCCTGCGATGATGCTTTGCACTTCTTCCGGACTGCGTCCGCAGAAGGAGCAATGGATCTTCTCGTTTGTTCGGGTGCGCTGGTTCACTTCTTTTCTTTCTCTTTCTTGAAGTATACCGTGTCGATGAGTCCGTAGTTCTTTGCTTCTTCGGCAGCCAGATAGCGATCGCGATCGGTGTCGCGTTCAATAGATTCGAGCGGTTGGCCGGTGTGTGCGGCAAGAATTTCGTTCAGCCGCTTCTTCGTCTTGAGAATCTCTTCCGCCTGAATACTGATGTCCGATGCGGTTCCTTGCACGCCCCCCCACGGCTGATGGATCATGATGCGGGAATTCGGCAAGGCAGCTCGTTTGCCTTTTGCTCCCCCTGCCAGCAACACAGCGCCCATGCTTGCCGCCATGCCGATGCAGATCGTTGCGACGTCTGGACGAATGTATTGCATAGTGTCGTAAATCGCAAGTCCCGAAGACACGCTGCCGCCCGGACTGTTGATATAGAGGCTGATATCCTTGTCCGGATCTTCCGATTCGAGGAATAAGAGCTGGGCAATGGAGAGGCTTGCCACCGTATCATCAATCGGCGTTCCGATAAACACAATCCGTTCTTTCAACAGTCTGGAGAAAATGTCATATGCCCGCTCGCCCCGACCCGTTTGTTCAACGACCATCGGCACCAGCTGATTGTATTTCTTCATATCCGTTCCCTTATCCTTGTTGGTCGCACTCTTATGCAGTCTCGTCGATAATCTTTTCCGTGATCGTCGCGTTCTCTTTCAACAGCGTCATGAGCTTTGTGGTCAGCAAGCGCTCGGCTGCAGAGCCGGAGTTTTTGTAGTACTGTAGCAATTGCTCCTTCGGCAAGCCAATCATTGCCCCCTCAGACTCTGCGAGCTTATCAAGCTCCTCGTCCGTAACTGTGAGATTCTCTTCCTCAATGATCTGCTCACGGATCAGACCCCACTTTGCCTGGTACGTGGCATACTCGCGGTTTTCGTCGCGGAATTTCTTTTCATCAAATCCCTTTGGCAGGCTCTTGTCGCGCGAGCGATTCTTCACATCTTCGACAAACGTATCAAGGTACGCGTTCACCAGTGATTCGGGTACGGGCACGTCATGTGCGCGGA
>CAYJNF010000429.1:0-3809 GCA_964370915.1 uncultured Chitinophagales bacterium | reverse complement strand
CTGGATCAGGGCGCGAAATCTCCCGGCAGATATCGGGTGACCTGGAATGCCGACAACGTCGCAAGCGGAATGTATCTGTGTCGGTTGCAAGCCGGCCCGCGCGTGTCGGTCAAGAAGATGTTGTTGATGAAATGAGGACAAGGCGTTGTGGACAATGGGGAGTGGAATTCTACATCAGGTAAGTTACGTAGGGAATTACTGGGTACACCGTAGTCAATCAATTACATGCGTTGCTGTATTGGCATTTGATGCATCAGCACATAGATTGCATTGTGGAACTCAAGCAAAGACATATGGGTTCGGCGGATGCAACTCACACTTCTTAATCAGCAATGGAAGGGGGCAAGTATGGTTGTCAGAAAACCACTTAGCGTCGGAGAAGTTGCTTGCATTCTGCGCGTAAGCAAGCCGTCGGTCCTGAACTGGATCAACGGTGGCGCACTCAAAGCGTTCACTACCTATGGTGGACACCACCGCATTTGGCCGGCTGACCTCAAATCGTTAATCGACAAGACGAGGATGGATATCGATTTCGATTTTGTGGATGAACGCACGCAGCGCATTCTCATCGTGGACGACGACCCGATGTACACGAATCTGTTGAAACAGGTAATCAAAGCTGAGTTGCCCAGCGTGGAAATCACATCGACCGATGATGGTTATGAAGCGCTCGTTACGATGGGCGAACTCCGTCCCCAACTCATGATCCTCGATATCCGGATGCCAAAACTCGACGGGTTTAAGGTCCTCGAGTTGCTCACCGACCGAAAGGTAGATTGGCATATGAAGGTGCTCGTCGTTTCGGGCTATCTGGATGAGGAGACGCTTGAAGCGTTGAAACATACAGTAGCCGACTCCTGGATGGAAAAATCGAGTGACATTCCGTCGCTCGTTTCCTCAATTGCGGCACTACTGGGTGGGCGATTGCCGGAACCCGGACGGAGAGTCGCATCGGGAAGGAGTCTGGCTCCACTAAAAGGACAACCGGAGCGTAACCTGCGAGCATCGGCAAAGTATCAGTTTCACTGATTGCGTGGTGGCCGTGGTGGGGATCAACGCAAGGTGATCGGTGGGGTCACCTTGCGTTTTGCGATCCCCTGCCGCAGGTGGCGCAACGGTATTCACTACTAACATCAAACTTGCAACTATTGAGGCCTCAATGGACGAGGGTATGCTATCGGCAAAAAAGGCTGAGTTCATGCGCGAAGCGATCCCGCATATGGGCCAGCTCTACGGGTACGCCCAACGGATGACACAAAACGTTGAAGATGCAGAAGACCTGATCCAGGAAACCTACCTGAAAGCGTATAAGTTCTGGGAACGCTATGAAATGGGGACGAACGTGCGCGCATGGATGTTCCGCATTCTGAGAAATTCATTGATCAACGAGTACCGCAAAGAGTCTCATCAGCCGGAGACGGTGAACTATGAGGCTGTGCGTGACCTGTACTCCTACGATGAAGCAGCAGAGCCACGCGACCAGCGGGAGGATCCATTTTCCCGACTCCTCGGAGATGAAGTGGAACGCGCCATTGCTGCACTCCCCGAGGATTTCAGAACAGTGGCGATTCTTTGCGACATCGAAGGCTTGACATACCGCGAGATCGCGGAATTTACCCGCTGCCCCATTGGCACTGTGCGATCGCGTTTGCACCGTGCACGGAGGCTGCTGCACCAAAACCTTATCAGTTATGCCCGTCGGCAATCACTCAGCGATGATTGCTGGCAACGCAAAAGGAACGTGGAATCGGTTGGCTTGGCACGAACATCCTGAACTACTGAACCTCTGCACAGGAACCACATTGATCACCAGGCAACGAAGGATGAGCATGGCGATTTGCTAATGGCAGGTTCTTGAGAGAACCAGGGATACATTTTCTCTCTGCCTCGACCCGACGGATATGTTTGTGAACGTTCCGCATTTGCGCGATTTCCAGTACGTGGTAATGCCACCTGCATATTTCCATCAGCAATAGCTGCCGTCAGAAGCCAGACGCAGCCGCTTGTGAGTTTCAAGAGAGAACCGTATAATTGCAGGTAGAGCATCACCCGACCACTTTGCGTGTACCCAAACTCGCCCGAGGACGTATGACGAATGCAAAGGTTTTAGTTGTTGAAGATGATGCACTGACCGCGGTGGGATTCAGCGATGTGCTGAAGAGCTTTGGCTATTCTGTCGCCGGCATTGCCAGCACCGGCGAAGACGCAATTGCCAAGGCCGAGTCGCTGGCCCCCGATATTGTGTTGATGGACATTATGCTTGAAGGAAAAGTCGGTGGCGTGGACGCCGCCGACAAGATCCGCAATACCTACCATATTCCTGTCATCTTCCTGACATCCTACATCGATGACGAACTTCTGAATCGCGCGCGCATTACCGATCCTTCCGGTTACATGGTAAAGCCGTGCCACCCGCGTGAGTTGTATGCAACAGTCGAGTTGGCGCTCTTCAAGCACGCCGAGTCAATCTATCGCGAGGCGATGCAGGAAGAGTTGAGCCGTTCCAAGGAAGAACTCAGCGCAATTCTTCAAGGTGTAGCCGAGGGGATTACCGTCATCTCCCCGTTGATGAAGTTTGTGTACGTGAACGAAGCGGCGGCACACTTGCTTGGGTATGCGACCTCAGCGGAACTCATGAAAGTCAGCGTGGAGGATCTCTCTGATCAATTCACGATCTGGGATGAGCAGGGTGCACCATTTCCTGCACACCAACGTCCGACCAGCATCGCCCTTGACCAGGGGCGTGAAGCCGCGGCTACGATTCGGATAGTAAGAAAGTCCACCGGAGATGAGCGGTGGATCATTGCCCGGACGACTCCGATGTTTGACGAAAGCGGTAACGTCCGGCTTGTGATCAATGTTCTTCACGACATCACCGATCGGAGATCCTCGGAAGAACAATTGAGATCCGAGTATCATTTCCGCAAGGCAATTGAGGAATCGGTATCGTCGGGCATCGCGACGATTGATCTAACAGGGAAACAAACGTATGTGAATCGCGCGTTTTGTGAGATGGTGGGATGGAGCGAGCAAGACCTCGTCGGGAAGATGCCCCCGTTTGTCTATTGGCCGCCGGAAGAAATGGAGAATATTCAACGAGCGCTGCTGCAAACCAGCGAGATGCGTTCTCCCGAGGAAGGATTCGAGCTTCGTTTTCGCAAACGCAGTGGCGAGTTGTTGGATGTTCATCTGATGATGTCGCCGTTGCGGAACAGCGACGGTGAGTTGACCGACTGGCTTGCCTCGGTGACCGACATTACGCGTCGCAAAAAGGCTGAGGCGGCGCAACGATTCCTGGTCGAGTCAGGCGCGGAGATTGCAAGCTCGCTCGACTATCACACAACGCTGTCGAAGGTTGCACGGCTGGCGGTCCCGACCCTCGCCGATTGGTGCGCCATCGACGTGCTCGATGAGAATCGGGCGCCGCAGCGCGTCATCATCGCCCACAGCGATCGCTCAAAGATCGAGTTCGCTCAGGAAGTGTACGCACAATTCTCGCTTGAGGCCGATGCTCCCTATGGCGTTCCCCATGTAATTCGAACGCGCAAGACCGAGTATCATCGCGAGCTTACGGCGGAACGAATTGCCGCGATGGTGAAGGATGAGAAACGGCTGCGGTTGCTGCGAAAACTCAAGCCCATTTCTGCGGTGATTGTCCCGCTTGTTGCACGCAATAAAACGCTCGGCGCCATTTCGTTGGTGAATGCGGAATCGGGGCGTCGGTTTGAAGAGGGCGATGTTGCCATTGCCGAACAATTGGCCTACCGGGCTGCGCTCGCGGTGGACAATTCCCGACTGTACCAGGAGGC
>CAYJNF010000428.1:0-3819 GCA_964370915.1 uncultured Chitinophagales bacterium | reverse complement strand
ACATTGCCGCAGACGGATTCTACATGCTCGCTCTCGAGCAGCATCAACAGGCAGCCTTTGTCGGCGTGCGCAGCATGTTCTACCGTGCGGCGATGATTACGGGACAGGGACTGCTGGTTGTTCTTGCTGGACACTTTGAATCCTACAAGACAATTGCCCAAGCGTGGTCTATCACGTTCTATTTGCTCATGGGTTTGTTTCTATCATTCTTTGTGTACCACTTTTTTGTCTTACCACGTCCGTCGAACGATGAGGATAGAACTGGCGGGGCTGGCATTGTCACTAAGTTACTGGAGTATGCAATATTTGCCGTTATTCTTATTCTGTTCCTTCCCTTCTATGTGGTCCTGATTTGGCTAGCGCCGATTACACATTTTGATCCTCGTCCAGTTCTTAGAAGGCTTCCTTACAGCAACAACCCATTCGCCATGACGATTATCTCCTTCCTCGTGAAGGATCAGATAGGAGTCATCCTCGCATTCCTATTCCTGTACCGATTCGCCGAGGCGCAGCTCGTGAAGCTCGTTTCGCCCTTCTTACTTGATACAAGAGCGGTAGGGGGTCTAGGTCTGAGTACAAGCGAGGTTGGCATAGTGTACGGAACAGTTGGTGTAGTCGCGCTCACGCTCGGCGGACTGCTCGGCGGATATGTTGCGTCGCGTCATGGCTTGAAGTTCTGGCTTTGGCCCATGGTGTTCATCATTCACCTTCCCGATCTGGCGTTTGTGTATCTATCGCAAATGCAGCCCGAGAGTTTTTTCCTCATCAATGCAGCTGTTGCGCTTGAGCAGTTCGGGTACGGATTTGGTTTCACGGCGTATATGCTTTTCATGATCATGGTATCGGAGGGTGAACACAAGACCGCTCACTACGCTATCTGTACAGGCTTCATGGCGCTCGGCATGATGATTCCGGGAATGTTCAGCGGTGCCCTTCAGGAAGCAATTGGCTACCAGAGTTTCTTCCTCTGGGTCATCGCATCAACGATTCCGGGATTCATTGTCGCAGCATTGGTGAAAGTCGAGCCGGAGTTTGGGAAGAAGAAAATGGCGTAATATTCCTGAATTTCGATATAGAGTCTCTCGCAAAGACGCCAAGGCGCAATGTGTTAATGGTAGACTTTAAAAAACATCACCCGAACTCTAGAGATGTTTCACCCACGAGGTGAATCCTTGTTTCATCATTCTTCAAGACTTCTTTGCGGCTTCGCGACTTTGCGTGAGCTAGAATCGGATTTCGGGATATTCAGAAGAGTCGAATTTCTTCTCACATACAGTTATATTGGCGAAGGCACGCATCAGTCCAATCAGCGAGATTAGGAAGGCGAGAATGGTTGCGCTAAGAGCAAAGAAAAAGGTTACGGACGGCAAGGTCGTCATCGAAATCCCCGAAGGATTCGGGAACGAGGTGGAAGTGATTGTCCTTGCTGAAGGGAGCGTATATCCTATTGAGTACTGGACAAGCGAGGAGATCGCCAAGCTCGGGAAAATCACGGGATTGATCTCTGACAATGTGGACAAAGAGGACTACTCGAAATGGTAGGTGAGTTGTATCTTGCAAAGATATACTTCACTGATGAATCCAATTTCAAAATTCGACCGATTCGTTTGTGTCACGAGTATCGGGACGAAGATTTTCTCTATCTTCCGCTGACTACGAATCTCTCGCTATCGGGCATCCAATTGCATTCCAGTGATTTGTCAATTGGAAAACTTGCCCACACCTCCATCCTTCTTATTCCCAAGATCGGAACCATTCACAAGAGCTTGCTCATGAAACCCCGCGGTCTCGTGAAAGCTGACGTCTTTCAGGGAATCAAGACCGAGATCTGTACTGCGCTGGCTGTGAATGAGAATTCAACATTCCATTGACTAAATCGACCAACCATATGTCATTACCTATTACAGCATTCATTCCCTATAGCGGTCAACAGTACACGAAGACTGTAGTCGAGCAATTGCAATGCTCGGGGTGTATCGAAAAGATCGTTCTCCTCACGACAGGAAACGACGGGTTGCGTATCCCCGGATGCGACTCTGTTTCGGTGACGTTGATGACAAGCTCGACAACCATGAATGTGCTGGCAAAAAAATCGGAGACGCCTTACACGCTTTTCTTGTTGCACGATACGGCAGTCGATTTCGGCCAGTTTGCCGTCGAGAGGCTACTGCGTGTTGCTGAGGATACGAATTCCGCTCTCGTGTATTCTGATTACTATGATATCCGGCTTGGTGCACGAACACAACACCCAGTGATTGAGTATCAGAAAGGAAGTGTGAGAGACGATTTCAATTTCGGTTCGGTCGTCTTGCTGAACACTCAGGCCGTGAAAGAAAGTGTCAAAGAACTTGCGAAGGCCGAATACAACTATGCCGGATGGTATGCGTTGCGCCTGGCACTTTCGCGCAGGGCATTGATAACGCGTATCGGAGAATTTCTGTACAACAGAATTGAAAGCGACCTGAGAAAATCCGGCGAGAAGCAATTTGACTACGTCGATCCCAAGAACCGCCAGGTACAAATCGAGATGGAGTTTGCTGCAACAGACCACCTCAAGCGCATCGGCGCATACTTGAAGCCGACATTCAAGGACGCGGACTTGAAGGAAGGAAAGTTCGAGTTCGAGGCTACCGTCGTGATTCCGGTGAAGAACCGGGTGAAGACCGTCAGGGATGCCGTGGAATCGGTGTTGCGTCAGATAACGACCTTTCACTTCAACCTTATTGTTGTGGACAATCATTCGTCTGATGGAACAACCGAGGCGTTAAGGGAAATCGCCGCTCGAGACGGTCGACTGATTCATGTCATCCCCGAACGACAAGACCTCGGCATCGGTGGATGTTGGAATGAAGCAGTGCACCATCCGAAATGCGGACGGTTTGCCGTCCAGCTCGACAGTGACGATATGTACAAGAATGAAAAGACACTGCAACGCGTCGTTGAGACGTTCCGTGCGGAAAAGTGTGCGATGGTGATTGGCTCATACCAGATGACCAACTTCAATCTGGAAGAGATTCCTCCGGGAGTGATCGATCACAAAGAGTGGACGCCGGACAACGGACGGAACAATGCGTTACGCATCAACGGGCTTGGTGCGCCAAGGGCATTCCTCACTACCGTTCTTCGTCGGATCAAGATTCCCAATGTCAGTTACGGCGAAGACTACGCTGTGGGGCTGGCGATCTCGCGTGACTACCAGATTGGCCGCATCTACGATCCGATCTACATGTGCCGGCGTTGGGAAGGAAACTCTGATGCTGATCTGGATATCGCAAAACTGAATGCCTTCAATTTCTACAAAGACACACTGCGGACATTCGAAATCCTTGCGCGGCAGAAGAAGAACAAAGAATCGCGTGCTTCAAAGTCCGTTGAAAAGAAAAGGCAAGCAGGGCCGATGAAGAGCTCCCGTCAACGAACAACGAAGAAGTAGCTTCCGCATGCGAGAAAATCTTCTGTTGTCGGCGGCGCAACGGCACAAATACACGTCGGAGGAGGATTGGTCATCGAAGGCTCATGCTCTTCTCCAACAACAACTCGATACCTGGCCCCTGCTTCGCAAGGGATACGCTGATCTTGACCTTGTGGAGTCGAAGGATTTTGAAATCGATGGGTTCACCTACCGCATACAATTCAACCCGGGACGTCTCACATCATCGGCAGCGAAGGTTGACGACAAATCGATTCGGGAGCGCAAATGTTTTCTGTGCCACGAGAACCTTCCTGACCTGCAGCGCGGGTTGCAATACAACTACGAATTCATCATCCTCTGTAATCCGTTTCCGATTTTCTTCGAGCATTTCACAATTCCCCATGTGA
>CAYJNF010000427.1:0-3821 GCA_964370915.1 uncultured Chitinophagales bacterium | reverse complement strand
CACAATATCTTCTTTGTGTTTGAAGCCCAGCTGCTTCTCCACTTCGATCTCCACCGGCAGCCCGTGTGTATCCCATCCCGCCTTACGATGCACCTGGAACCCGCGCATCGTTTTGTAACGACACACGAGATCTTTCAGCGCACGTGCCATCACGTGGTGGATGCCGGGTCGGCCATTCGCCGTCGGCGGACCCTCATAGAACGTGAAGCCCGGATGCCCTTCACGCGTTGAAATGCTCTTTTCGAAAATCCTGTTCTCTTTCCAGAACTTCAGGATTTCCTTTTCCACTTCGGGATAGGATATTTTTTCGGTGAGCTCTTTAAACATCATCTAAGTATCGGCAAAATCTTCTTGGCAATATGTTCCACTTGAGGCGGCATGTTCTATCTCAATTCAAACACAACATTCACATCTGCGCGAATCGATAATTCGCCCCTCATCACGGGTGCCCCTGACGAAGCAACCATCGCCAAGCTGCGCATCATTACCTGAGCCGGACCACCGGAACTTACACACTCTGAAATTGTGAACACCTGACCAACTGTAGCGCCAAGTTCTTTCGCGAGAACCTCAGCACGAGCCTTTGCATCAGCCGCTGCCTTTGACAACGCTTCGCGCTCAAGCTCACGCTGTCTCGAAGCTTCATACTGCAAGGCGCCAAAATTCGTCGCCCCTGCCGTCACAGCTTTATCCATAAACTCACCGACCTTGTCCATCAGCTTCGTCTTGAAGAGAATCGTCAGTTCGTTGGTTGAGTTGTAACCAACAATCGGCGGCGGCTGAATTTGTTTTGAGTAATCGTACGTCGGAGAAACATTAACCCGCGATGTCTGAATATGCTTTTCTTCAATCCCCATACTTTTTAGCAAGCCGAGAATCTCCTGCATTTTTCCGCTCGCAGCGCGCATTGCTGCGGAGGCAGTCTGCGCCTGCGTATTCACTTGCACGGTCAAGCGAACCTGATCGGGCGCAACGGCAATCATCCCCTCACCGTGAACGTTCACACTGCGCATGCGTTCCTTCGATTCGGGTTGTTGAGAAAACGCCAGCACAGAAACCATCATCAACACGCCTATCGACCGACTGAGAGTATGCATGGCAGCTACTTTCGAAAATGATACTTCCAATGCTGAGCGGAGCGAAGCAGCTCTCACCTCAATTCTTCGTTCCTTCCCTATCACACCCTATGCCCTTCGCTGAAAAACGCTCAGGGCTAAAGGTTTTCCACAACGCCCTTCATAATCGTCGTCAACTTCGGTTCCGTTTCATTCGCGACAGCAATGATTTCGGCAACGTTTGCAGGCTGCAACGCGTCCGGGAAACATTCATCTGTGACGATCGAGAAGCCGAGCACTTGCATGCTCATGTGAACGGCAACAATATTCTCGGGAACAGTCGACATCCCAACAGCGTCGGCTCCGATGAGTCGCAGGAACCGGTACTCGGCGCGCGTTTCAAGGTTCGGGCCGGGGACCGCAACAAAAACGCCGTGCTCAACCCTGATGCGATTCTCCAGCGCGACGCGATCTGCAAGGGCAATCAGGTTTTTGCTATACGGCTCGGACATATCAGGAAACCGTGGTCCGAGCGTATCATCGTTCGGTCCGATAAGCGGATTATCCCCCAACAAATTAATGTGGTCGGTGATAATCATGACGCTACCTTTACGGAACTGCGGATTCATTCCGCCCGCCGCGTTTGAGATCAGCAGTGTGTTGACGCCCAAGGACTTCATAACGCGCACGGGAAAGGTCACCTGTTGCATGGTGTACCCCTCGTAGTAGTGGAAGCGCCCTTGCATCGCAACGACTTGCTTGCCGCCCAACGTTCCGAAGATCAGCCGCCCGTGATGCGATTCGACAGTCGAAATCGGGAAATGTGGAATGTCACCGTAATCGATAACCACTTCCTGCTTGATTTCCTTGGCGAGGCCGCCCAGACCGGTACCGAGAATAATCCCGATCGACGGCTGCATCGAGGTTTTCGTACGAAGAAATGTTATCGCATCTTCAATGCGGCTGAGGAGTTCCGACATCTTCAATTGCCTTTAAGATTGTATTGAGTTCCAGTTCGCTTTTTCCTGTGCCATGCGAGGCATTGTTCGCGAGAATCGGATCGCTTCCCAGCTCCAATGCTTTGATCAAATCAAGTTCGGAACTGAGCAGTACGCGCAGTCGCCCGATTAAGGAATCCTTCCGCGATCGCAATTGCGCAATCTCGTTATTCAGTTTCGCGATGTCGGTGCTTGCACCGCTGAGCAACTGCGCGGCTTTCATTTCGGCATCCTTGATGATCGATTCTGCATCGCGCCGTGCCGCCTCATAAGTCTTGCCCGTTGCTTCCTGCGCCTGCATAAGGGTTTGCTGCAGCGTTCGTTCGATCTGCTTGTAGTCCTTCAGCTGCGTTTCCGTTTCCGTGATCTTGGTCCGGAGTTCGCCCTGCTCTTTCAGGAGATTCTCGAATTCATTCGCCATCATCTCCATGAATGTTTCGACCTCAATCGGATCGAAGCCTCGCATGCTTTTTTTGAATTCCTGTCTACGAATATCAAGTGGGGTCAGTTTCATGCGTTCCTCCTCTTGTGATCAGCTTTTCTTCGTTCGCTTGCCGAAGATTGCGGTTCCAATACGGACTATCGTTGCACCTTCATCAATGGCTACTTCAAAATCTCCAGTCATGCCCATCGAAAGATGGTGCATCGTCACATTGAGTTGATTGAGCGTCGCGATTTCTTCTTTCAACAGTCTGAGTGTGCGAAACATCGGACGTGAGCCTTCCGGATCAGGAAGAAACGGCCCTATCGTCATCAGACCTGCAACCTGGATATGTGAGAACTCCGCCAATGACTCTACGAACTCCACTGTCTTCCCGGGACTTACGCCAAACTTTGACTGCTCATCCGTTGTGTTGACTTCAACAAGCACATCCAGTGTGCGTTGTGCCTGCGCGGCACGCTTATCGAGTTCCCGGGCAAGATGAACGTTGTCAAGTGCGTGAACAAGGTGAATCCACTCTGCAACATATTTCACCTTATTTGACTGCAGATGCCCGATGAAGTGCCAGCGAACATCCTGATTCTTCAGAGCCTCCTTTTTTTCAAGCAACTCCTGAACATAGTTTTCTCCTACATCCGCAAGCCCTGCTTCCACCGCCTCTTCCACGACAGCAGCCGAAAACGTTTTGGATACGGCAAGGAGCGTTACTTCGTTCGGATGTCTGCCCGAGCGAAGGCACGCGGACTCAATTCGCCGCCGAATTTCCTCAATGTTTTCTCTAATCATTCTTTTTCAACCGTTGAATATAGGTGTATTGCGTTTGAGAATCAACGAAAGTGAAGTAATCTACCACATTCGTTTCGTATCAGCGAGGCCATTCAAGATCAGATTTGTTTGTGTTGTGAGGGAATAGAAGCCGAATGAGAGGATTTTCGGCTTCTCTGATTCCAAACACTTGTCATCGGATTTGAAATAGGGACACGTTCGTAGGAATCACAAACTCAAGCTTGCCGACACGACTGGTGGAAAACGAAAGTGGCTGGTTCAAGGAACAAGCACCAAATACCAAACAAACCTCAAAATCTCAAATCCCAAAAAATAGCAAACAAATCCCGAACCCCAAATCCCGAATCTCAAACGTCGGGCATTTTTCGAGTCTCAAGTCTTCACCCCCGACTTCAAAGACTTCATAGACTCGCCGCCTTCAACATTTGCATCTCAACGTAATTCCCGTTAGCTTCCGGCCCAAGCTGGAGAGGGAATTGGATCCGCCAGTGGTTAGCCTGTCCGCAGTACTGTACCTGACGGAGGTAAAAGAATTAGGCG
>CAYJNF010000426.1:0-3823 GCA_964370915.1 uncultured Chitinophagales bacterium | reverse complement strand
TTTGTTGCGCCGTTGGCTGGAGAAACGTCGAGAATGCCCGAAGGCACGGTGGCAACTGCGCGCTTCACAAGAAGGACGTTGTCTACAATCCAGTATCCGCTTTGCGTACCCGTCCATCGAAATCGAAATCGCGCCTGTGGTGTGCAACCAGCAGCGCCCGCGATAGAAAAAGATTCCCGGCGGATTGCAGGCGTTGTCGTATTCACCGAGAACACTTCAGTCCATGAAAAGCCGTCGTACACATCCACCTTTGCCGTCGCACTCGAATCAGTTGACACAAACCGATGATTGAAAGAAAGAATGAGATCCTCGCTCCCCTGGGCATTGAACAGTGGTGATTGGAGAACGACCTCGCGCGTGCCCGGTCCTTCGTAATCCACGATTGCAGCAGGAGCAACGAGCGGATTTGCAAGAGCACGCGACTTCTGATTGTCGAACCGCCACAAGTCGGCGGGGTTTCCCGCCAACACAAGAGTACTCCATCCCGATGGGGGAGTCGTACCGAATGCGTTGACGAACTCTTCATCGAAAATCACATTCACCGACGCATTGTCCGTCTGTGGCGGCGCTTTTCCATTCGGATCTCCTGACGCTTTCGCGAGCGTGCCGAAGAGCGATGCGATGAACAGTACAATCAGCGAAACTCGTACGGATTGTCTCATTGGGTTCTCCTGATGTTTTAGAAATCTGGCAGTTACTGAGGAAGTGCATCGGGGGGGATGTGCAGCCGTTGCGTGTCAACAACATCGCTAATTTGCATTGGCAAGAAAGTGACTTCGATCATCAAACCGAGGCGCTCAACCCAACATCGAGCGCGCATGGGTGAAGTTGTGATGATGCTCGCAGGCGTCACTCCATCAAACACAAAACCCCGATCGATGAATGACCGGGGTTTCCGATGGTCGGCGCGAATGATGTTACTTCACCAGCAACATTCTCTTCATCTCTGAATGGACTCCGCTGGTCAATCTGTAAAAGTACACGCCACTGGCAAATTGGTTTCCGAACGTGGCTCGATATGTTCGCCCGGGTTCTGCCACGTCACTGAACAGCGTCTCTACTTTTTGTCCGAGTGTGTTGTAGACCTCGAGCAATGCAGGGCCGCTGCTCTCGACGGAGAATCGGATTTCCGTTGAAGGATTGAAGGGGTTCGGATAGTTTTGGAAGAGTGCAAATGCCCTCGTCGCAGATTCGTCCGCATCTGTGAGAACATCCACCTGAATTGGTTCGGAATAATGCACAGTCTGGTCCAGGTCAATTTGTTTCAAGCGGTAGAACCATCTTCCGGCATTTGTTTGTTGATCAGTCCAGGAGTATGTGTGAGGCTCCAGCGTTGTTCCGTTCCCGGGAATGAAACTGCTCGGACATGTCACGAATCCCGAAGCGGAGTTGACGGACTTTTGAACTTCAAACCCGAAGTTGTTCGTCTCCGTCACTGTTGTCCATTGAAGCAGTACGCGACCTGTTGCTGCAAGCCGTGCAACAAAGCTCCCGATCTGGACAGGGAGGGGATCGGATGTCATGAAATAATCGATCAGACCTGTGAATGCCGGTGTCGAATTTTCCGGAAACCCGACGTTGCCCGCATAAACGCCTATCTTCGTTACATTCATTGCTCGCGAAAATATTGTTCCCAGATTGTACGTAACGCCATCAAGCGACCAGTATTGAGTCCAGGAATCTGCTTGCCTTGCGAGCTTCATATACATCGGTGAAGTTGAAGGGATGCCCAGACTTGCAGTTCCCTGATCCTGATGCACGCCGTTGACAAAATTCCATGCCAGCCGGTTGATGTTGGTCCCGTCTCCATAGAACTCGAGTCGCAGGAAGTTGAGAGAGTCTTCCCACACTTGAATGCCCTGCATCTGATACGCCTGATTCATAAGTCCATCGAACTTCACATACAATTCAAACGTCTGCGGATTGCTCACATCCTGCATGATGCGTGGCGCAAAATTCCCGGACTCAGTAATATCGTGCGAAGAACCAGCAGGAAGGGAAATCGAAACCTGTGTGCCTGTCATCGTGAACGAGGCATCGCCCTTCGGATCGACAGGCGTCCACACGCCTGAGTTGAGCGATGGGTCGTTGAACTGATCCGAGACTATTGGACCCGACGGTAACGTTCCCGGCGTTTCTGTAATGACGACGTTGTCGACAATCCACCACCATGCCCACCAAGCCCGCCACCGGAAACGCACACGGGCATTTGTTACGCCAGCGACATGACTCGAAATGTCCAACGAAAGGGATTGTGGGTTTGATGTTGAGTGCGTTGAGTCCCAAATGGAAACCCACGATGTGCCATTGAAGACTTCGATGGTACCGCGACCGCCCGAGTCGCCCCGGAAAAAATGATCGAGCGAAAGCACGACACTGGAGTTCGTTGCCGCACTAAATGCGGGTGATTCAAGGGCAACGTCTTCAGGCCCGCCCAATCGGGAAAGGGAGTCGCTGTCAAAGATTGCTGCGATACCGGTCATGGGAAGGCTGATCTGACGACTGCTGGGATTGTCGAATCTCCACTCGTCGTATGATTGTCCGACCATTCTATTGTTCGTCCACCCGGCAGGCGGGGTTGAGACATTGGCATTCTTGAATGTTTCCACCAACAGGCGCGTACTCGGAGCAATCGACGTCTCTGAAACCTTCACATCGTCAACATACCAATACCACGAGCAGTTTCCCTTGTACCGAAATCGGACACGTGCATTGGCAACACCCGCTACCTGAGTTGTAATGTCAATGATTGCAGTGTCCGGATCGGCAGTAGTGTATTTTGCCGAGTCGACCATCACCCATTGAACGCCATCAAACACTTCAACAATCGCTCCAAGCCCCTCCACATTGTTTGATCGGAAGTAATGTCTGAATTGAAGAATGATGTTCGAATTGAGCGGCGCGCTGAATGAAGGAGATTGCAGTGCGACATTCTCGAGTATCCCATCACAGGACAAAAAATCACTGTCAAACACCGCTACCGGCGCAGTCTGATTGATATCGATGGTACGATTGGCAGGATTGTCGAATCTCCAAACATCCGTGGGCACGCCCTCGATTGTCGTATTTGACCATCCCGCTGGCGGCGTTGCTCCCGACGCCGTGCTGAAATCCTCCTGTAACAAAATCGACTGGGGAGCGTCATGGGGAAACTCCTTCGTTACAGCGTGGTACGCCGGCGAGGTCCTGTCATCGACAATAGCAGACTTGCGTTGTGCAGGCGCCACACTTACGAGACTTACCAGAATCAGGCAGTAGAGTGCCCGGAATACAAGTTTCATGAATCCTCCAAGAATTGAGATACGCGGCAATAAGACACATTCCAATAGGAAGTACGCAAGTTGAGGACGAGGGGGAATCAGCATTTTGCGACGTCATCAACTTCGTGAATTCGCAACCGTGATACATTGATTGATGTCAACCTAAGACATCGGTGACAGGGATTACCGTACCGGGATTTGAAGGAAGCAGGAAAGGGTGGGCAAGCGGGCGTTGCTCTCGTGAGCGGATGCTGACGGAAGAGGCCTATCTCGTTCGCGCGATTGGTCTCAACCGCAAACGCCGGTCACTCAGATTCATTGTCGAGGGCACTTGTTCAGCAACTGCGAGATGACGATATGTTGCCGTCTGAGCTTTGATCCGGAAGTGAATCCTCGGTCCTCGCGATATCTGTGCAGGCGGATCGTCGCTGAATCCGAATGCGAGCAGCGCGGCGATGTAGAGGATGCAGAAATAGTCAAATGTCTTCATGCATGCTTTGCCCGAATGGTGATATCATTTTCTGGGCTGAAATTTTCGAATGGGGGTTGGCACTGTCCAATGC
>CAYJNF010000425.1:0-3829 GCA_964370915.1 uncultured Chitinophagales bacterium | reverse complement strand
CTTTCAGACAATCTTATCCTTCGCGCGAAGCGGCTGCGCGTGATCTTCGTAACTGGCAAGCAAATTCCAGCAGAGTTGGTTTCTCTGGTTGGATACTCTGGGCATGGGATCTTCACGAACTACCTGAGACATTTAATGCACAGGATGAGAATGAAATAGTCGACCTCTCCATGGCTCCTGCGGTTCGCCCAGACGCATCTGTCCTTGATGTGCCCGAGAGTTTTGATCGCAATATTGCGTTAGGAAAGTCAGTCTCTTCCTCTCGCGAAATCCCGCAACAGTCTGCATCCAGGGTAGTTGATGGCACAATGGAACCTTGGGGGGCCGGCGACTTCGCTCCCCAATGGATAGAAATCAATTTGGCGCGACCCACCTCGATTAGTCTGATTAGACTTGTGGTCAACCAAACTCCGACGGGTGAAACAATTCATCAGATTCTCGTGCGAAGTCGCCGTGAAGAATACAGGGTGCTGCGCGAGATACGTCAACGAACATCAGATTCTCAAATACTTGAGTTTGATACGCTGGGACTCACAAACATTCAATATGTCAAGGTTCTCACTGTGCAAAGTCCCTCATGGGTTGGATGGAGAGAGATAGAGATTCTCAAGTAGCAGGCGCGGTTGATGGCATTGGGTCGAACACCAATCCTGTGATTACAAAGCTTTTCGAGTGAAGGTAGATGCGAAAACGCCTGCTGCGTGTCCAAAAATCTGTCTGAACGCAATGAGGCTTCATCTGCTCAGACAATAGCGAGACATTTGTTAGGCACTGAACCACATCAAAAATGGAAATTCAACGTTTGTGAGTGCAAAAGGTCAAACAGGAATTCTCCTAATCGCGGACTTTCTCACCATCTGCCTCACATGGGCGGCTTATTATCTTTTTCGCGTCCGCAGCGGATGGCTCGACGTTACAACGGAACCCGATTTCGTGGTTCCGATGATTGCCGTGTATTTGTTCTGGTCGCTGCTCTTCTTCATGGTTGGCCTCTATCGTCCCTGGTACGCAAAATCTCGGCTCGATGAGCTCACGTTGTTGTTCAAGACAACCATCCTCGGATGCATCTTTCTGTTCTTTGCAATTTTTATCGACGATCAATCTTCGAGTACACACACCAACTCAAGATTGCTGATCGCGGTCTACTGGACCATGCTGTTTGGGTTTGTTGTAACCGGTCGTCTTGTTATTCGAAGCATCCAACGCAGAATGCTGATCGCCGGCGTTGGCGTTCATAATACGATCATCGTTGGGAGTGAAGCGAAGTCGCGGGAACTGTATGATGAGATTGTGCAGTATCCTGCGCTGGGGTACAAGGTGGTTGGGTTTGTAAGCATTAACGGACAAACGCTGGCGCCGTATAGAAACATCCCGGTACTCGATTCCCATCGAAATCTTAACACCCTCCTCAGCAAGAACGAAATCCAGGACGTCCTTATCGCGCTAGACTCGTCCGATCACCAACACATGCTTGAGATTATTGCGAGCTGCAATTCCTACAACGTCGGCCTGAAAATTATCCCGGATCTCTACGACATCATCAGCGGACAGGCGCGAACAAATCAGATCTACGGATTTCCGCTTATCGAGATCAGCCCGCAATTGATGACACCGTGGGAAGAATCGACGAAGCGTGTCATGGACGTGACGTTCGCGGCTCTTGTCCTGTTGGTCGGACTTCCCCTGTGGTTGCTGATTTCGTTGATCATCAAACTCGAATCGCGCGGCCCGATAGTGTACAAACAGGAACGGGTAGGAAGAGACGGACGCCTATTTTGGATCTACAAGTTCAGGTCGATGCGACAGGATGCGGAAGTTGACGGACCTCAATGGGCGGACAAACGAGATCCGCGCGTAACCCGCGCCGGCAAGTGGTTGCGGAAACTTCACCTCGATGAAATCCCCCAGCTCTGGAATATTCTCAAGGGCGACATGAGTGTCGTCGGGCCGCGCCCGGAACGTCCCGTATTTGTCGAACAATTGTCGAAAGAGATTCCGCTGTACCCGCGTCGCCTCAAAGTGCGCCCGGGCCTGACGGGCTGGGCGCAAGTGAAGCACAAGTATGATGAATCGATTGAGGACGTGCGCAAGAAAGTTCAATACGATTTATTCTATATTGAAAACATGTCGTTGAGGATGGATATCAAAATCATTCTCAGCACGATCTCGCACATGCTTCTCGGACGAGGACACACGTAGAACACAGAGCAAAGGACAGTACATGAAACTCCAAATGGTTGATGTTGTCGGACAGTATCAAAAAATCAAACCCGAAGTCGATGCTGCGATTCACAAGATTCTGGATTCAGGCCAGTTCATTCTCGGAAAAGAAGTGGGAGAGTTCGAGTGTCAGATTGCCGGGTACTTGGGCGTGAAGTACGCCGCTGGCTGCGCGTCCGGAACAGACGCTCTGCAGGTGGCCATGATGGCGCTGGGAATCGGACCGGGTGATGAAGTGATCACGACGCCGTTTACATTCGTCGCGACAGCGGAAACGATCGCACTGCTTGGTGCAAAACCGGTGTACGTCGACATCGATCCCAAAACATTCAACATCGATCCTGCACGGATAGAAGCGGCAATTACGCCGCGAATAAAAGCAATTATTCCGGTGCACTTGTACGGTCAGGCTGCCGACATGGATCCAATTATGGCCGTTGCTAGAAAGAACAATCTGAAAGTAATTGAAGATTCCGCTCAGGGACTTGGCGCAACATACAAAGGGAAGAAGGTCTGCACGTTCGGCGACATCTCGTGCATCAGCTACTTCCCCAGCAAGAACCTCGGGGCCTTCGGGGACGCAGGCATGGTTGTAACGGATGACCCCTCCCTTGCCGAGAAGATGCGAATGATTATTGTTCACGGATCGAAGGTCCGCTACTACCACGAGATTCTCGGCGTCAATAGCCGGCTCGACACGCTGCAGGCTGCGATCCTGACGGTGAAACTCAAGTACTTGGATCAGTGGAACGCTGCCCGACGGAAGGCTGCTGCGAGATACAATGAACTGTTGAATGGAACTCCGGTGACGGTGCCGTATGTGTCTCCCAACGGCGAACACATTTTCCATCAATATACAATTCGGGCGCCGAAGAGGAATGCACTTGCAGAGCATTTGAAGCAGCAGGGAATCCCTCACGCGATCTACTATCCGATTCCGCTCCACATGCAACAAGCATTCGCAGTTGCCGGAACGGGCAAGGGCGCGTATCCGGTTACGGAGCAGGCGACTGATGAGGTTCTCTCACTGCCGATGCATACAGAATTGACAGAGGAACAACTTGTGCACATAACTGATGCAATTAAGAGCTTTTATCGCTGAGGCTATTTCATCTCGTCACTGCGTGACGAGCGATGGTGGTTCTGTTTTCGGTACAGACCATGAATGGTCTGCCTAACGTTGTCTTGTCACTACGTGTTCGTATCGTTGTTTGGGTCTGACTGCGAGGTACCCATGCGATGGTTTTGTCGCAGCATATATTGGAATTCAGGAAGACGTGGCCGCCACGTAGTGGCAGAACGAGAATAGCCCGACCTTTTCAAGATCGGGTAAGAAACGCGGGAGGCCAAGACAGTCACGTAGTGACGGCACGAAGACCCCAAGAGGATGTGCCAGTATGGCTAACACATACACTGCATTGTATTACCATCTTGTGTTCAGCACCAAGAATCGCGTATCGTGGATAGATGCAAGGATTGAGAGTCGCGTCTGGGCGTATATCGGGGGGATTGCTCGCGATAATGACATGATCGCATTGCGCGTCGGAGGCATGCCAGACCATCTTCACATTCTTACAACCGTTCCTAAGACCTTGGCACTGGCCAAGAC
>CAYJNF010000424.1:0-3833 GCA_964370915.1 uncultured Chitinophagales bacterium | reverse complement strand
CAAGTGTCCCGCCGCGCATCAAACCCGACGTGATGGCACAAGGTTCATCGGTGTACTGCGCAAGCGCGACAGATCCAACCGGATACACATATGCCGGGGGAACGTCGCTCTCGTGCCCGCTGGCCGCTGGTGTTGTCGCATTGTTGCTGCACGCAAAGCCAACGGCAAACCCCATTCACATTGCGAATGCACTACGGCAAACGGCAAGCCGCGCATCATCCCCAGACAACTACTATGGCTGGGGCATCATCAATGCAGTCGGTGCAGTTGGCATGTTGACCGGCATACCGGTAAAGACCATACCTTCGTCGTACGTGTTGCTGCCGAACTTTCCAAATCCCTTCAATCCCAAAACGACACTTACATACAATCTCCCCCAATCCTCTTTTGTATCCCTGAAGGTGTACAACTTGCTTGGTCAGGAAGTGCGGACGCTTGTTGGCGAGGCTCAAACAAACGGATTGAAAACAATCGAGTGGGACGCGACAAGCAACAGCGGAAGCACAGTCGCGAGCGGAACATACATCGCCCGCTTGTTCGCATACAGCGTCGGCACGTCTGAAAACTTCCAGGCTGCAATCAAGTTGGTGCTCGTTAAGTAACTCCGTGTCGGCGGAAACCGACGTCATTTCACTTCATGAGGAGAAAACAGTGAAACGCTTTACAATTGTTGTAGTCGTTCTTTGTGTATCCGCCATCGGGTTCGCACAGTCGCTTGCACCTCTGGGCAAACGGCTTGCGCATCGCTATGGCACAATGTCGAATGAC
Organism: uncultured Chitinophagales bacterium; assembly: GCA_964370915.1. Lineage (GTDB taxonomy): Bacteria > Bacteroidota > Ignavibacteria > UBA10030 > UBA6906 > CAADGV01. Next base: position 3,065 of record CAYJNF010000424.1, on the reverse strand, counting down.
GAAAGAATTCCCGTGTGGGTAACATTCAAGGACAAAGGCGCCGCGGCCGAACAGCTACTGTCATCGGCACCGGAAGCATTCCTAACGCCTCGCGCCATCGAGCGACGGCAACGCATGCTCGCAGCACAAATGTCGGACGCATCAAGCGTAATCACAATGGAAGATATCCCTCTCGATCGCTCATACGTCGCATCGGTGTTGGACATTGCGAGTATGGTCCGGCACGAAGTGAAATGGTTCAACGCGATGAGTGTTGTCGCAACGAAAGCCCAGATCGATGCGCTGCGTTTATTGCCACACGTGAAGGAGATCGAGATTGTCGAACGACTTAGAGTGAGGGGAATGGAATCGATGAGTGTTCTCGACAAAGGATTGCCGCCTGTTGTCCAGGGTCCTCAAGCGCAGCCATTGCTCAATTACGGATCTTCGCTGGCACAGAATCAACAGATCAATTCGGTTGCGCTGCACAATCAGAACATCAATGGCTCTGGTGTACTCGTTGCTGTTTTCGACGCCGGATTCTCCAACCTGACACACCCGGCCCTTGCTACGCGCCCCGTCATCGCTCGATACGATTTCTCGACGAACAGCACAACGCTTGCTTCGCATTCCCACGGTCAAAACACCTTCTCGGTCGTTGGCGGATACTCTGAGGGGAACTTGATCGGTCCGGCGTATGGCGCGACGTTCGCCCTTGCGCGAACCGAAGTTGATCCGACCGAAACTCCGACGGAAGAAGATAACTGGGCACGCGCTGCCGTCTGGGCAGATAGTCTCGGCGTCGATGTTATCAGTTGCTCTCTCGGCTACATCGATTTCGATTCGCCGTATCCCAGCTACACATGGCAAAGCATGAATGGCAGCACGACAATGATTACGCGTGCAGCAAATCGTGCAACACAGCTTGGCATTGTGGTCGTCAACTCCGCGGGCAATGCCGGCGACGCGGGCGCGGGAATGAACTCACTCGGCGCCCCTGCCGACGGCTTCGATGTGATCACTGCTGGGTCGGTAACAGCTTCAGGAAATCGTTCATCGTTCAGTTCCACCGGACCGACGGTTGACGGACGAATCAAACCCGACGTGATGGCGCAGGGATCAAGCACGTGGGCTGCCACCAGCTCCTCAAGCTACGGCGGAGTAAGCGGCACATCGTTCTCCTGTCCGATGACTGCAGGCGCAGCCGCACTGGTATTGAGTGCCAATCTCGGCACAGGTCTCACGCCGAAACAAGTTGCTGAAGCGCTGCGGCAAACTGCAAGCCGTGCGAGCAACCCCGATCGATTGATGGGTTGGGGAATTGTCAACACGGCAAAAGCTGCGCACTATGTTTGGATCGAGCACACGTCGCCCGGCAATACGTCCGACACAACGGCGCGCCAGATAACCCTGCGCATCAAATCGAGAATTCCGCTTGTTGCAGACTCCACAAGAATCTGGTATGGCGTCAACGGCACAATCTCCGGCAGTGTTCCTTTGACGCCGCTAGGGATGGTAGGCAACTACCGGGCTTCGATTCCATTCCTCAGTCGAAACGTCAATATCACGTACTATGTTCGCGCAAAGAATGATAGCGTTGCAGTCCGCTCGCCGCTGGGCACCGGTTTCTATAGTTATCAAGTGAACACTGACAATGCCGGCCCGACAATCACGCACATACCCCGCGGCAATATTGCAGTCACTGCCTGGCCTCCGCGGCTTTCGGCTGTTGTCACTGACATCACCAATCCGATTGGCGTAACATTAGAATACAAGTTTAATGGCGCCGCAAAGCCGTCGATCAACATGGCATCGGCAGACAGTGTGTATGCAGACACCCTGAACGTTGCCCGCAACACGCTTCACGATAATGATCTGGTGGAGTATCGATTCAAAGCAACGGACCTTGCCGGCAATATCTCATATTCGCCGGGCACAGACTATTATCAGTTCAGGATAAAGAACTCGGCGCATGTGGAGAATACGTTTGAATCCAGCAATGCAAACTTCTCTCCGACCAACGATTGGGAATACGGCGCGCGTGGCGGGGCGTCTCCCAATCCTTACAGCGGAACAAAGTACTGGGCAACAAAACTCGCCAGCAACTATACCACAGGCCCTAAACTCTCGTCCTTGACAACGCCGACGTACAACGTCTATTCAAGCCGTGCATCATTTTCTTTCTACCATTGGTATGAGATGGAAAGCCGGTTTGATGGCGGAAATGTAAAAGTGTCGATCAACGGTGGTGCATTCCAAACCATCACTCCCGTCAGTGGCTATCCAAACGAATCGATACTCGGCACGTTCAGCAATCCGCTGGCCGGTCAACCGGGATATGCGAATACCAGCGGGTCACAGTGGACGAAGGTAACATTTGACCTGACCGGTATTGCAGCCGAAGGAAACACGATCGCGATTCGATTTGATTTTGGGTCGGGCAGCGACACACGCCTCTATCGCGGTTGGTACATCGACGATTTCTTATCAGATGGATTTGGGACAGGCGGACCTCTTGAGGTGAGCGGCCAGCAGGGATTGCCGCAAGAGTTTTCGTTGGAACAGAATTATCCCAACCCGTTCAATCCTGCAACGACCATTCGCTTTTCATTGACCGCGACTGCGCACACAACGTTGAAAGTGTTTGACGTGCTTGGCCGCGATGTTGCGACGTTGGTGAACAATCCGATGGAAGCGGGAACGCACAGCATTGTGCTCGATGGCAGCAAGTTCTCCAGCGGCACCTACTTCTATAAGCTGCAGTCGGGAAACAATGTTGCAGTAAAAAAACTCATGCTCGTAAAGTAATCTCCGCTTTTACCGGGGACCTCAGCAACTTGAAGAGGTCCCCTCTTTTGTTCTTTTCTTGCCACACTCCGATCATCGGTAATAGTCATCTTGCATCAAGAGGTCTGAGACCGACGCCTTTCCAGCGCTCAGAAGAAATTTGCTTCTTCGTCCTCTTGCTCATTGACTTTTCCGCCAAGGATTCGGATAATGTGGTGTGGCATTCGCCCTGCCCATTCTTCGCGAGGGGAGCAAACCGAAGCAGGCGACTTACGCACACACGCTGGAGTCCTCAGACC
>CAYJNF010000423.1:0-3843 GCA_964370915.1 uncultured Chitinophagales bacterium | reverse complement strand
GATGAGCGAAAAGGAGATCGAACAGAGTATGAAAGCAATGTTTATGAAGAATCTCGCCGTCGTTGTTGGTGATGAACATGGTCATGCCGTTGAGCGACGACCGGCCCCGACCATTACAAGGATCGTCGTACATGAACAACTTGGATTATTTTGAAGGAGGCTTATGTCAGTGATAGTGTTGTGTGAACCTCGCGATGAGACGATACACCCGTCAATATCGGTGTGGAGTAGAAGATGAGCGAACATAATGTTGCCGCACTTGTGCTCGAGATTCATGCTGCCATGATTGCGGACCAACCGGTAACAAAGAAACCGTCACCTTGGCTCGGTGAATTGTATCGTCACTTTCAACATGTCGCCAAGGCGAAAGGTATCGAGACGGTTCCCGATCGGTACGCCGTGATGGCGCATCTTCTTCGCAATGCCCGATCGTTCCGGGTTTCTGGCGATTGGTCTGATGATTTCCAGACTGTGTGGTTCAATCCCACAGAGATCGATCGAAAACACATGGAGAGATTGGAAAATAGTAAGAACGCGGTGTTGGAAACTGCGAGCATCGATAAGAATCAACTACATTTGTTCGAAAACTTTTCGGAGAGACCTGCTGATGGAAATGATTAAGGATGTAGACGACTTCATTGCGTATGCCGGTATCTACCGGTTGGATGGTACGGTCATTGGTCAAGGAGATGAGTTTGAGTTAGAGTCCGTGTTGTTTGATCCCGATCAGGCGCAGGCGTTTCGTTCGAAATTCCCCACGCGTCACATTTGGACGTTGACGAGTGGCGACGAAGGTGACTATTTGCAAAGCGGTACCCGATTCATCAATCGAATTGGCTACATGTTCACAGAGATTGACCCGAACGATTCGCGGTTGGATGATTTCAACAGTGGCGACGCGATCATACTAACATGGTGGGAGAGTGAACTTGCGGAGGCCTCCAATGGGTGAGATCGCCGATCTCTTAACTGAAGAACAGGCTGCTTTGTGGTTTCAACATAAGTACGGTGTCTGTGGTGCCGATTGTCCCTATTGCAATGATGACGATTGTCCACCTGTCGAGGATTTCGCAGAGAATGAAGACAGCTAATACTGAAGTCAGTGTCACTATGAAATTCAAAGATCAGAAAGGGTTTCGGGATTCAGCGTACAGAGCCTTTGTCACGGGCAAACCATGCATCGTTCACGGTTCGCCGGGTGAGGCGCATCATTATGGCGACATGACCGATGGGCGCGGGACAGGACACAAGGCGACCGATCAAAATCTGGTTCCCGTCTGTCAGCAGTGCCACCGCGAAGTTGAGAAAGTGGGTCGTGCACGTTTTGAAGAAAAACACAGAGTTGATTTTGACAAGATCAGTGAAACGTTACACAGGTTGTTTAACGAAAGGGAGTATAAGCAATGGTGTCGGTAGGCAGGGAACTACAACATGTCAAAGGTAGACATGGGCTCGACAATGTGTCGACCGAACAAGCTAGCGATGTCGTATCACGCGAAGAGGTCGAGCGTGCTTACAAGACGTTAGACCGAATTAAGAAATTGCGGGAAGCGCAGATGAAACTAGCCCTAGAATTAGGAGAAGCACTGAAGGAGGTCCGCGATAACAGGTGGTTCAAGTTGTACGGTTACGATTCATTTGAATCGTGGTTGTCGTCTCCCGAAATCGATGTTGATAAGTCGACTGCCTATCGTTACATCAAGGTTCTTGAACGATGCGTACTGACAGGTGCTTTCACAAAAGATGAATTGTACGAGAGAAGCATTTCAAAGATAGAGATGCTTCTTCCCTACATTACGCCTAACGAAAAGGGGTGGACAAAGAAGAAGAGGGAAGTCGAAGGGTGGTTAGATCTGTCGCGTGTTGACTTAGCCATCCACTTGAACGAGAAATTAGACGATAGCCGCTACACCGCCGAACGCCAACCTCAACAGTTGCCTCAGCGTGGTACGGTCACGGATGCCCAATTCACCGAGATCTCTGACGCAAAGAAGAATTCGACTGAATCGTCTCGAGATACTGCACCTTCGAAAAAGAACCATGCTGATGCTGCTTTTGCCGAAGCCACTCAAATGCTTGAGACGAAGCGTATCGTCTCGACTAGCGACGTCAAGAAGGAATTGGGTTTGGGAGGTTGGTACAAGCTGGTTGCCGAAGAACCTGGCACTGGCAGGGGTAAGGAGTTCGCAAGCGTGACGCTTCATGCAGCGAAAGTCAAAAAGGTCGGGAGTGACATCTTTGTCGACATAGAATAGGGTGTAATTGTTGAATATATCGAACGATTACATTTGACAATCAATTTGTCAATTTTTATATTGAAAGTATAGTCTCACCGTGAGACTTTCCCAAAGGGGTATGCATGAAAGAAGCTGAGTCAGAGCCAACTAGGGCTCAAATGGTTCAACAAACTGAACGATACTACGAAGCGGACGATGTAGCGAATATTGCCGCTGACCTAATCCCTCAATTCCACAAGCGTCTGGAGAACGTACCGATCGTCTACTTCTTCGACACTGGCAAGATGAGAGAAGCGGCCACGATGTCGAAGCGTAGCGACAAAGAGATCTTCATTTCGGGGTACAAGTTCGCCATGCAGGTGTCGAAGGCTAATTGGCTCAGCTTGAGTGACGCTCAAAAAATAGCACTGGTCGATCACGAGCTTTGTCACGCCTACGTCGATCCGGAAGGTAAGTTGGAGATCATCGATCATGACATCGAAGAGTTCTCGATTATTGTCAAGCGCCACGGAATCTGGAGCAAGGCGCTTGAGCATTTTGCGCCGGTGGCATCTGAACAACTTGAGTTATTCGTTCAGGCTAAGAAGGCCGCATGACCGACCTTCCAACCTACACATCCTTAATGCAGGAGCCAAACGTTTCCATGGTCAATCTCGATTCTCCCCGGCCCAACAATTTTCCCTTCTCCTACCAAAAGGCAACACTCACCGATCTTTGGGCGATCATTGACCTTGAACGACGGTCGTTCGACCGGGAAGATTGGTGTTCTCCGTTGCTGTTCTCGCTGTCGTTCGTCTCGTCGTCAACGCTTTACGTAGCGAAGTGTGGGAGGTGGGTTATCGGTCACATGCTTATTGTACCCGATACTGACTACCCGTATGCGAACGAGATATTTACGATTGCCGTTGCGCTTCCATTTCGGAACCAAGGGATCGCTATGAATCTTGTTCGCACGTACGAGACAGACGTGACAACGAAGCCAATCCTGACGCTTCAGGTTCGCAAGTCGAATGTTGCGGCGCAAGGGTTGTATCGATCGCTCGGGTTTGAATTCTCCGAAGTTCTTGAGAGTGCATATCCGGATGGTGAGAATGGTTGGGTGTACACAAAACGAATCGTGGAGTAGAGATGAAAATTCTTTTGCTGGATGGTGGAAACATAAGCGATGGTATCGCTCAAGTTCTGATTCCGGAAGGTCATGACGTTTCGGTGACCTGCAGTAATTGGGGTGTCGGTCGTCGTGGTGTGAAGCTCCGCGGTTATCAGCGGGATTTTTCCCATGTCATTGATGAAAAGTGGGATCTGGTCGTCGGATGTGAGACGAGCACAAGTCGAGACGGTGTTATCGATATGTTTCGACAACGCGGGAACCTGGCAGTTGGTGCCGGCAAGGTAGGGTTTTCGTTGGAACGGAAGGATGTTGGAAGGAAGGTATTTGCAGAGGCTGGCATGGCATCGCCAAAGTGGGCAGCTTTTGAACATTCCAAAGATGCCTTGCTGTTTGTCGAGTCCGGAGTGTTCAAGCAGATGGTCGTGAAGTTCACAGAAACGGATCGTGAGTTCCGTACAACAGTGTGTGACGATCCGCGCGACGCGATCCACATTC
>CAYJNF010000422.1:0-3856 GCA_964370915.1 uncultured Chitinophagales bacterium | reverse complement strand
AACTTTCTATATTGTAGTTGCAATCCTTCGAAGTTCCATCTAGCATTTCTGATCGTTGAGCCTCCTGCACAATATTCCTCGCATCCATGTCGGCATTTTCTCGCAGCCGACGATCCGGTTTTCATTGCAAGGTCAATTCGCCTCTCCGGCGGTCGCAGCCGATGTTTCCGGTGAGTACGAGGCATGTACTTCATCCGACGGAATTGACATACGCAAGAACGGCCGGTTGATGGTAACCGCAAGAGAGGTTCTGTTCGATGGAACAAATCCGTTAAGTGAGTTTGTGTTGAACGATGTGACGATTGGCGTGCAGTTTCACTGGCAACGAAAGGAAGATCAGCGCTTTGTTGGTGGACTGAAGCTCATCCGTGAAGGGGAGAATATCACCGCGATCAATGTCGTGAGTATCGAAGACTACCTGACTAGCGTGATCTCTTCGGAGATGAGCGCCGATTGCTCGCTCAACCTTCTGAAGGCGCATGCAATTACCTCGCGAAGCTGGCTTCTTGCGCAGCTTGAAAAATCGAAAGCGTTAAAAGCGGGTGGCGTAAAGTACCAGTCATTGGTTGAGACGGAAACCGAGCGTATTCGCTGGTACGACAGAGAGGATCATGCGAATTTTGATGTGTGCGCGGACGATCACTGTCAGCGCTATCAAGGCATCACGAAGGCGTACACGGCTTCGGTGAAGGAAGCGGTGGAATCAACAGGCGGTTTCGTGGTGATGCACAATGGAGTTGTGTGTGATGCCCGGTTCTCGAAATCATGCGGTGGGGTTATGGAGGAGTTTCAGCATGTGTGGGAGCCGGTTCGTTACGCGTATCTTGCAGCTGTCGTTGACACGCCGGATGAAACGACTCCCCTCGCGCTTGATTTTTCCCACGAAGAGAATGCTGACAAATGGATTCGTGGCAATCCTCAGGCCTTCTGTAACACGACCGACAAGAAAACGCTCTCGCAGGTTCTTCTGAAGTACGATCAGGAGACAACGGATTTCTTCCGTTGGAAGGTTGAGTATGAGCAAGCGCAACTCGCGGAGATCATTTGCCGCCGGAGCGGAATCGATTTCGGCCAGATCGTTGATCTTGTTCCCGTCGAACGTGGAAAATCTTCCCGCTTGACAAAGTTGAAGATCGTCGGCACCAAACGAACGATGACGATCGGCAAGGAACTGGAAATCAGACGCACGCTTTCGAACTCACACCTGTACAGCTCTGCATTTGTTGTCGACAAACATGAGGTCGTGAATGGCATTCCCGCCCGGTTCACGATTCAGGGCGCGGGGTGGGGGCACGGAGTCGGGCTTTGCCAGATTGGTGCAGCCGTCATGGGCGAGCAAGGATATTCGTACGACAAGATTCTTGTGCACTACTTTCCTCACACAGAAATCAAAAAAATCTATTAGGCACTATCGATGAAAAGATGCTTCGTTGTGCTTCTTTCGTGCTTTCTCAGCTCTTCTCTTTACACTCAGGTCCCTGCCATCACAGATACCATCATGCTCATTGTTCCGGAGTCCGATACGGTGACGACGTCGTCGTCGACGTACAGGCTCTCCGCGAGCACGAATCCGCTCAACAAGGTGAGTATCAACGGAAAGCCATTCCTTGTGTATCCATCGGGCGCCTTCTGTGGCAAGCTGGATGTGAATGTTGGAGAGAATGTTTATACTGTGAATGCCATCAGCCAGACGGGGGCAATCCGGACAAGAACATTTGTCATCAATCGTCCCAAACCGATTGAGACGACGCGTGCCGATACGCTGGCAATCGAAGACATCATGATGCAACCGACGGTTGACATGTGGTTGAACGAAGGCGACATTCTGCAAGTGCAATGCAAAGGAACTCCGGGCTGCACCGCAACATTTATGAATGGCCAGCCGATGAAGGAACGACCTGCGGCGCAAACACGATTGGGCGGAATTTATCGCGGCACATACAAGGTGAGAGCAACAGACACACTGCTCAGTCAGCCTATCACGTTTCGGCTTGAAGATACTTCCGGACGCGCGGTGGAACGCTCGACCTACGCGAAGGTTTCATTCAAGTCACATCAGTTGCCGATGGTGGGAGTGATCAAGGGCGAGCGACCGTTCCTGAACACTGGTTTGGGGCAGGATAGACTCGGCGGACACAAATTCTCGATCATCAACCCGGGGATACGCGTGACGATTACCGGAAAAGTTGACGACATGTATCGCATCGCGTTGACGGACAACCAGGAAGTGTGGATTGATCAGGATTTTGTCGACCTGCAGCCGCCCGGCACATTCTTCCCCTCGTCACTCACGGGAAGTATTTTTGTGGAGCCTGAAGGAAATCTTGATGTCGTGACTCTTTCGCTGTTTGACAAGCTCCCGTACTCGACATATCAGGAACTTGAACCAAGCCGGATTGTGGTTGATGTGTTCAGCGCAACCTCGAACACAAACTGGATAACTCAACAACTGACGACGAAAGAAATCAAGGATGTCTATTACAACCAGGTTGAGAAAGGCGTCTTCCGCATAACGATCGAGTTGAAGCAGAAACAAATCTGGGGCTACGAGGTTGGATACGACGGCACGAATCTCAAAATCAAAGTCCGTCGTCAGCCGGAGAAGCTGAAACTCAGCGCGCTCACGTTTGCTCTGGACGCGGGACATGGCGGTGACAACAGAGGAGCACTCGGATCGACAGGTGCGCTAGAGAAGAACGTGACCGCGGCGATTGTTGGACACCTGAAGCGAATACTGGAGGACGAAGGTGCGAAAGTGATTCTCACTCGTCCCAACGACTCAAATCCGCGCATGGTTGATCGGTACATGACCGCCTCCCGCGGCGGTGCAGACATTCTGCTGAGTGTGCATGCGAATTCTATCGGACTCACCTCTGATCCAAATGAATCGAAGGGCGCAGGGACATTCTACAAGCATATCGGCTACCGGCGTCTGACACAATTCATCCTTGACGAGATTCTGAAGTCCGGGCTTGACACGCTCGGCAATGTCGGCAGCTTCAATTTTTCGCTCAACGCGCCGACGGAGTTCCCTAACGCCCTCATCGAAACGGCATTCATGTCCAATCCCGAAGATGAAATGAAATTGCTGGATGATGGGTTCAGGAAAGAGCTTGCCGAGCGCATCGTGGACGGCGTTGAGGAATTTCTAGACTACTGCAGTGAAGACTGAAGTTTCGACTGAACCGGATGTTGTCATTCGTCGTTGGACGCTCAATGATATCCCGGCCGTTCAAGAGATAGCGTTGGCGACCTGGCGCGCAACCTATGGCGGCTTCATTCCCGATGAAGACATCCGCGCGTTCTTTGAGCTGTATTACACCACTGAAGCGCTCTCCAGGAATTGTACGAGTGAAGTCCATGCCGGATTTCTTGCAACAGTTGCCGGGAAGCCCGTTGGATACGCCAGAACGCTCTACAACGAAAACGAAAAGAGATTCTATCTCAACTCATTGTACGTGCTGCCTGAGTGCCAGGGGAAACATCTTGGCACACGTCTCCTTCACGAATGCGAAACTCTGGCCCGTAGGTTCGGAGTCGACGAGATCTGGCTGGGCGTGATGAAGCAGAACACGCGTACTGTTGCGTGGTACAAAAAGCTCGGATTTCAGTTCGAGCGCGAAGAACCGTTCACCATGGGCGGCACAACAGTAGATCATCTCATTGGATTCAGAAAACTCAATCAACCTCTTCCATGACAAATGAACAAGTAACGAAGCGCCATCCATGGGCATGGGTGCCGACGCTGTATTTTGCCCAGGGCGTTCCGTACGTGGTGGTGATGACAGTCTCTGTCATCATGTACAAGCGTATGGGAATCTCGAACACCGACATCGCACTCTACACAAGCTGGCTC
>CAYJNF010000421.1:0-3872 GCA_964370915.1 uncultured Chitinophagales bacterium | reverse complement strand
GTGTCGTTCACGGGCGTTTTCATCAATTGAAAATTCTTCGCGTTGTCGTTGGTGCGGATATAAAAGAAGTCCTCGTAGTGATCGACCGAATACTCGTGATTCCGTTTACGCGGAGCAAAAATCTGAAACTCTCCGTGCGGTGTGTTTGCGTCAAGATACCGATACTCCGAGCTGACAGTTTGATAGCACGAGATCATCAGGTATCGCTTCGATTTTGTGCGCGACACACCGCAACTGAATGTCTCATCCTTCTCTTCATAGACAAGGACATCCTGCGCCTGCTCCGATCCCAGTGCATGCCGGTATATTCGGTATGACCGCAATGTTGCCGGATCTTGCTTCGCGTAAAACAGGGTCTTGTTGTCGTTCGCCCAGGCGATGTTGGCGGTGGTTGACGTGACGACATCATGCAGCATTCTGCCGGTCGTCAGGTTCTTGAAGCGGATTGTATAGAGACGCCGGCCCACCGTGTCGACGGCGAAGGCGAGCACATCCTGCTGAAAACTTATCGCAGTGTTACCCACATTCAAAAACGTGTGCCCCACCGCCATGGCGTTTGCGTCGATCATGATTTCTTCGCGCGCATCCAGCGAACCCCGTTTGCGGCAATGGATCGCGTATTCCTTTCCCTCTTCGTATCGCGTGTAGTAGTAATAGTCGTCGAGTTTGTAGGGAACCGAAAGATCGGTTTGCTTGATGCGTGATTTGATCTCGGCAAAGAGTTTCTCTTCAAGCTCCTTTGCCGGTGCCATCATTGCGTCGGTATACGCATTCTCCGCTTTGAGATAGTTGATGACCTCGGGATTCTGCCGGTCGCGCAACCAATAATAATAATCGTTGCGAACGTGACCGTGCTGTTCGAGTTTCTGGGGCCTTGCTTTTGCTCTTGGTGGTTGCATTGTGCTCATACTGCTTTGCGCCTTCACTGATTCTCCCGTGTAGAGAATTGAAATGAGTGTTGCTGCGAGCATGAGAAACCGCATGCCTGGTTCTCCTCATGATGGTGGCTGAAAAAAGCTCTTCAATTGTACGACATAAGTGTACCCTTCGCAAGAATAGAAAAAAAATATCAAGAATGGGAAACAGGCCCGACCACATGACGTATTTCTATCATTTTGCACAGGAGTGCCTTGGCATCATATATGCGCCTTTCCTTTATGCGAGCCAGCCTTTAGATATAGAGTGGGGAGAAAAAAAGGTGCATTCTCCTGCCTGAAACGCAGCATTCTTGTTCGAAGATCAGACACAACATTCACATCATTGTACATCACAGGAAGATGGTATGATCATTCCGAAGCTTTCGAACCACAAACGCAAATCCACCAAAGCCATCCACGGAGGGAAACTGACGTGCACGGATTTCGGTCAGGTCTCGGTGCCGATTTTTCAATCTTCGACATTCGCGTTCCCATCTGCTGAAGATGGTGCGGCGCGGTTTGCCGGAAGTCAGGGCGGATATATCTACAGCCGGCTCGCAAATCCGACGGTGAATGCGCTTGAGCAGAATGTCGCAGATCTGGAGAGCGGATTCAAAGGTCTCGCGACGGGTTCGGGAATGGCAGCGATAACAACAATCTACACGGCTTTTCTCGAAAGCGGTGCGCACATCGTCAGCACGGATTGCGTGTACGGTCCTTCGCGCGGTGCGCTCGAAACAATCTACGCGCGGTTTGGGGTTGAATCGTCATTTGTGGACACATCGGATCTTCAGAATATCGAACGCGCGATTCGCCCGAACACCAAATTGCTGTATATCGAGACGCCCGCGAATCCTACAATGAAGATTACCGACCTTGTCGGGGCGGCAACGATCGCGAAAAAGCACGGCATTCCACTGGCTGTCGACAATACGTTCGCAAGCCCGTACCTGCAGCGACCAATTGAGAAGGGCGCCGATGTGGTTGTTCATTCACTCACAAAGTATATCAACGGGCACAGCGATGTTGTTGGCGGAATGATCATCACGAAGAACGAAGAATTGTATCGCAAGATCAAACCGGTTCTGAATCATCTCGGCGGCACCATGGATCCGCATCAGGCGTGGCTTGTGTTGCGCGGGGTGCAAACGTTGCCGCTAAGGATGGAAAGAAGTCAGGAGAATGCCATGAAGCTGGCGGAGTTTTTGAAGCAGCACCCGAAGGTGACATGGGTTAATTATCCCGGCTTGCCCGAGCATCCGCAGTATAAGATTGCCAAATGCCAAATGGACGGATTCGGCGCAATGATTGCCATTGGTGTCGCGAACGGATTGGAGGGAGGCAAAACGGTGATGAATAACGTCGATGTGTTTACGCTCGCGGTTTCGCTTGGCGGCGTTGAGTCGCTGATCGAACATCCGGCATCCATGACGCATGCTTCGATGCCGAGGAAACATCGCGAAGATGCAGGACTCTACGACGAGTTGGTGCGCATCTCCGTTGGTTGCGAAGATTTCGAAGATTTGCGAGATGACCTTGACCAGGCGCTGAACAAGATCAAGAACTGAACCCATCACAGCTTTGTCTCTGAAAGCCCGCGGGCGTTGGTTGCTCCGCGGGTTTTTTGTTGCTGCGCACCGGCAGGGGCGCACTACTTGGGTGACCGTTGGTGGGACTGACGGTCACTATTATTTGAGACAGCAGATCGTTCCTCTCTGCACCAACTGCGGAATGCATTCCTTGACATCCCCTGATTATCTTGGTATATTTTTTCACACAATACTATCAAGGTGTCTGTCCGACACCTTTTTCTTTCTTGAATATGGTTATAACGAGGTCATGCAAACCGAAGCAATGCCCGGCGGTCCGCAGTATGCCGATCAGCTGGATACGATTCCGAATCAGTTGCCCGTCCTTCCGTTGCGGGATGTGGTTGTGTTCCCGTACATGATCTTTCCCGTGCTGGTCGGACGGGAATCATCGTTGAAAGCGGTCAATGAATCTCTCGAGAGGGAGAAGTTCATTTTTCTTGCGGCACAACGAAACTCCGTGACCGAAGAACCCGGCATCGAAGACATCTACCATGAAGGAACCATCGCCAAGATCATTCAGATCCTGAAGCTTCCCAACGGGCTGATGAAGATTCTGGTCGACGGCGTTGTGCAAGCATCGGTGAAACGGTTCATCACCAACGGCAAATTCCTCGAGGCGGAATTGCTGATCAACTTCGAGCACTCGACGATGGATTCGGAGCTGGATGCATTGCTTCGCCATACATCGAGCCTGTTTGCCGAGTACGTTCATCTCAACAGGAACATTCCAAGTGAAGTGCTGCTTGCATTTGAAAACACGAAAGATGTGCAACGCAAAGTCTTCTACATCGCCTCGAACATCCTCCAGAACGTTGATGTGAAGCAGAAGGTTCTGCAGATTACCCGGACGCGCGAGCAGTTGCATGAATTGATCCGCATTCTGAACTCGGAGAACGATGTCCTGAAGATCGAAAAGGAAATCGATTCCAAAGTTCATGACAACATCGCCAAATCGCAGCGCAAGTTCTTCATACAGGAGCAGATTCGTATTCTGCAGGATGAGCTTGGCGATGAAGAATCCTCTCCCGAGTTGCTGAAGCTGCGCGACGACATCAAGAAAGCAAAGATGCCAAAGCCGGTCGAAGAGAAGGCAATGGAAGAATTCGCAAAGCTGAAGAAAACCCCCTCTCTCTCTCCGGAATCGACCGTGATCCGGGGCTATCTCGACTGGATGGTGAGCGTTCCCTGGTACAAACGCACGAAAGACAATCTGAATGTCGAGCACGTCAAGGCCATTCTCGACGAAGATCATTTTGGTCTGGAGAAACCCAAGGAGAGGATTCTCGAGCACATCGCCGTGCTCAATCTTGTCCGCGAAATGAAGGGGCAGATTCTCTGCTTTGTTGGTCCCCCCGGTGTCGGT
>CAYJNF010000420.1:0-3881 GCA_964370915.1 uncultured Chitinophagales bacterium | reverse complement strand
GTTCCGCACCGTCCCGACGATGACATCTGGCTCTTTTCCCTTGGATGTCTGATAGTTGGTCAGCCAGGGACGATCCAGCACGTCTTTGATCATTTCCTGTGCGACGAGTCTTGAATCTGTATCGTTCCAGTCACCGCTGAGATCGATCGTTGAATCGGCTTCAACCCGCGTCACGGTCTTCCCTGATCCGCCGCAACCATCGAACAGAAACAGACCAAGAAGCACAACGGTAGCGACAACAATGAATCTGCTATTCACAATTCCTCCGAGATTAGTATCGAGATGATAGAAAAGATATTCAAAAGCCGTTCAATGTTCAACTTTACAAATCGTCGCCCGTCGGTATGTTCTCACCCCCGGAAAGCTCAATCGTTTCGGGCGCGGGGAGTTGCTGCACGTCTTTGAGTTTCTGTTCAATTGCCCGCGAACGGCGCGACGCATCGACAATGGTGTTGCTTGCCTCCTGCAATTTCTTCTGTGTCTTGTCAAGGATCTCACCGAATCTTCCAAACTCCGTCTTCACTGCGCCCAGCAGCGCCCAAACTTCACTCGAGCGCTTCTCAATCGCGAGTGTGCGGAAGCCCATTTGCAGGCTATTCAGAAACGCTGCGACCGTATTGGGTCCCATCACCGTGACACGGAATTCGCGTTGAAGAATGTCGAGCAACCCGGCCCGGCGCGTCACTTCGGCATACAATCCCTCCGTCGGCAAAAACATGATCGCAAAATCGGTTGTTCGTGGCGGATCGAGGTACTTGTCCTTGATGTTCTTTGCCTCAAGTTTGATGCGATGCTCGAGCATGCGGCCCGCCTCCTCTGCGAGCAGCGGATTTGCCAGCTCCGTTGCCTCAACAAGCCGCTGATAATCTTCCAGCGGAAACTTCGCATCGATGGGCAGCCACACGACATCACTCGAATCGCTCCGGCCAGGCAGCTTGATTGCAAACTCGACACGCCTGTCGCTCCCAATTTTCGTTGCAACATTTTTGGCATACTGGTCGGGCGCAAGGACTTGTTCCAACAGATTTTCGAGCTGAATCTCTCCCCAGGTTCCGCGTGTCTTTACATTCATCAGCACGCGCTTCAGATCGCCGACGCCTGAGGCAAGGGATTGCATCTCGCCAAGACCCTTGTGCACAAGCTCCAATCGTTCACTCACCAGTCTGAATGAATCACCGAGACGTTGTTCCAGAGTAGCATGGAGTTTTTCGTCCACGACCGAACGCATCTGATCGAGCTTGAGAGAATTTTCATCCTGAAGGGACTTCAGCCGGTTGTCGACGGCTTCGCGCAAACGCTCAAGTTGCTGGGCAACGATATCAGCCAGCGATTTGAGTTGTTGCGAAAATGTGTCGAGTTGATTTTTCTGAAGTGAAGAGACGTTCGACATTTCTGCCCGTACGCTTTCCGCAAAGCTGGCGAGTGAGCCACTCAGCTCTTGCCTGTTCTGGAGTGAGTTTCTTCCGGATTCTTCGCGTGCAAGAACATTCTCTTCGCGCATGGAGCGTTCCAGCCGATCGATATTGTCCTGCAGTGATTCAATCTCGCCTTTCAGCGCCGCCACCGGCGCAAGTCGTGAACTGCGAACGAGGAGCAGAGCAAGCGAGGCAAACACAAGACTGAGCAGAATAGTCGAGGCAATCAGCAATGATTCAATCATGACATCACCGGTTCGGAAATGGTGGGAAGGAAAAAACAGAAGCCGACCTTGCGAGTCGGCTTGCAGATTACCAAATCATGTTCACGGCTGTGCTGACTATTTTCTTCGCCCGAGAACGCGAAGCAAGAGCAAGAACAGGTTGATGAAATCAAGATAGAGTCTCAGCGCTCCCATGATTGCACCTTTCTGCTCAACTTCCGAGCCCATCAAGGCAGCACCGCTCATGCTCTTGATCTTCTGTGCATCATAGGCGGTCAGTCCCACAAAAATCAAAATACCAACATACGTCGTGAGCCAGTAGACAGTGGAATTTTGCATGAACATATTCACGACCGAGGCTATCACCATCCCGATCAATCCCATCATCAGAAAGCTCCCCATCGCCGTGAGGTCGCGTTTAGTGATCGTCCCGTACAGCGCCATCGCTCCAAATGTTCCGGCTGATATGAAAAATGTGCTTGCAATCGATTCGGCAGTATACAGGAGAAAAATTGCAGCGAGCGTTATGCCGGTGAGCGCCGAGTATCCAACAAAGACCGACGTTGCCGTCACAGCCGACATCCGTTCAATACGAATTGAGAGCCAGCCAACCAAACCAACCTGGACGAGGACGAGAGCCAAAAACGTCCAACGGCTCGAAAAAATCATGTCGAGCAATCCCGGCGTGCTAAGAACCAGCAGGCTCGTGACACCGGTGATCAGCAATCCCGCCATCATCCATCCATACACCTTAACAATAAACGCGCGTTGAATTTCTTCCGCTTCTTCGGCTGTAATTGCCCGTTCGCGCACCAAGTTCTCTTCCATTGTCATTCCTTACGTTTTTCAAAAAAGTTGTCGATTGAATATACGACAACTTCCTCATCAGTTCAACGTCGTCGCAGCTTGCGGAATCAGCACTGTATTGATGGCCTCCACAAATGCCTCCTTGGGTAATGCACCCATCGCCATCTGCGGCTTCCCATCTTTCGGGATGAAGAGAATCGACGGAATGCTGCGGATTCCAAATACAGATGCGAGTTCCTGTTCCTGCTCGGTATCAACTTTGTAGATGTTGATTTTGCCGGCGTACTCTTTCGAGAGTCCCTCAAGCACAGGAGCAACCATCTTGCACGGCCCACACCAATCGGCGTAGAAGTCGATAATCGCAGGCAGCTCGCCGCTGAATTGCCAGTCGGTGTTCTTCTCGTAGTCGAACACTTTTTTTAGAAACGCTTCTTTTGTGAGATGTTCCATCTAACCATTCCCATTTTTGTTCCCGGATATGTGACCTTCTTACTTGGTTAGATGCACAACGCGGGCGAAAGGGTCATTGCAGGTAATGATAAAAAAGGGCAATTCCGCCCAAGGAATCACCCTTTTCTGACACGATGATTACTGCCTCATTGAGCCGCTACTGCCGAAGCTTCATCGATTGCCTTCTTCAACTGATCGATCGTCTCTCCAAACACCCGGATGGTACTCCGTTTTCGTTCTTCGCCTTCCATCTTGCTTTCCGAAATGGACAAGTACTTGTTGCCGTTCTTTGCTTCCTTCAGGTCAATGAAGTAGGTTGTCTTGCCTGACTTCACCATTGTCGAGTAGAGCGCGTTTGTATCTGCCATTGTTTCCTCCGCTGGTTGGTTGATGTTTGATTGACGGCCTGCGCCGTTGTTCCTGGAAACAAAAACGTACAAGCTCTTCAGCCGAGTTTCTCCGACCACATCTTCTGCTTCTGCGCATCCTGCACTTTGTGCGACATTGCTTCCTCGCTCACATTAAACAGCTTTGCCAGTGATCGCACGGTTACGCGCACGCCGCCTGTGAGATACGGCTCAAGGAGTTGTGAGGGCATCAGCAGCTCCGACGCACACGCGTCTGCTTCAGCGTCCTGAGCAGCAACTTCGCGGGAGGTACATTCACCTTCCGGTTCGTGGCGGAGAATGAAATGCGACAGTTCATGCGCAATCGTAAATCGTTGCCGGTGCGGATGATGATTTGCATTCACACCAATGAGCTTATGACGAGGACTGACAAGTCCCGAGAATTCATCGGCGGGAGAATGCAGTTGTATGATCTGGAAGCCAAGGTCCGCGGCAAGCTGCTCAATATCGACCGGGGCAACAAGCCGCTTCTTCATGTATTTCTGAAGCACATCCTGGGCTGCCCTGACGCATTGGGCAACAGTATCCGATGGTGGCTTCAATGCATGCGTATACATAATGGTAGTTCTACCCATGGC
>CAYJNF010000419.1:672-3883 GCA_964370915.1 uncultured Chitinophagales bacterium | reverse complement strand
CGTCTTCTCCTCGAATTAGGTTTGTGATCTGTCAACCTATTTCAGGACAAGACAACAACCTCCAACCGCGAATCTCTGACCTCCGACATCCGACCTCTGCTTTTCAGACCTTGCTCCTCTTACCCTGGTGAAGTATATTGTACACCAGCAACATAGGCGTCCGATTTCTATCCTTAACTTTACAAGTCATTTATCGCCTTGCACTGCATCGAATTGACAATCAAGCTCTCCGTTACATCCACCCTCGACTATTCACACTGACTCCACATGCAAATTCAATTTCAAGGTGCGGCGCGCAC
This sequence comes from uncultured Chitinophagales bacterium, assembly GCA_964370915.1. Classification (GTDB taxonomy): domain Bacteria; phylum Bacteroidota; class Ignavibacteria; order UBA10030; family UBA6906; genus CAADGV01. Next base: position 3,584 of record CAYJNF010000419.1, on the reverse strand, counting down.
CGTGACAGGCTCCATGCACGTCGTGACGGTAAACGGCAAGACAATCTTGCTCGATTGCGGAACGTATCACGGCAGGCGCGATGAAGCGCGCGAGCGCAACAAGAATTTTCCCTTCAATCCCGCTTCGATCGATGCCGTTGTCCTTTCGCATGCACACATCGACCATTCAGGCAACCTCCCGACGCTCGTGAAGCAGGGATTCCGCGGCTCGATCTATGCGACGCTTGCAACAAAGGATTTGTGCAACGTCATGCTGCGCGATAGCGCGCACATCCAGGAGAAGGACGCGGAGTTCGTCAACAAGAAGCATCTGAAGAAACACCTCCCATTGGTTCAGCCTCTGTACACGATGGATGATGCAGAGGATGCCATCTCGCTCTTTCACGGTATCGAGTACGGCAAAACGTTCGATGTCACGGATGGCATTGAAGCGCGCTTCGAAGATGCAGGACACATTCTCGGATCGGCATCGATTGCGCTAACGCTGAAAGAGAATGAGACGACGACGACGCTGGCGTTTACAGGCGATCTGGGCAGACCCCGGCTTCCGATCTTGCGCGATCCGGTTTTCATCGGCGATGCAGATTATGTGATCAGTGAGAGCACGTACGGCGGCAGGTTTCATGCGCCGGTTGTGGCGATGGAGGAGCAGCTGCTTGGCCCGTTGCGACGCGGCATTGACCGCGGAGCGAAGATCGTAATACCCGCATTCAGTGTAGGGCGGACGCAGGAGATTGTGTATGTCCTTCATAATCTGAGCGTGCAGGGGAAGATCGATCATTTGCCGGTGTTCGTCGATAGCCCGCTGTCCATTAAAGTAACAAACGTGTTCAAAACTCATCCTGAGTGTTTTGACGAAGAGACGTGGAGGATTATCAGGTCTGTACGAAACAACGATCCGTTTGGGTTTGAGCGACTCACGTACGTTCGCGACGTGAACATGTCGAAAGAACTAAACGACCGCAAAGGTCCGTTCATTGTTATTTCCGCGCAGGGCATGTGCGAAGCGGGCCGCGTGCTGCACCATCTCGCCAACACGATTACCGACCCGAAAAACATGGTGATCATTGTGGGATATCAGGCTGAGCACACGCTCGGCAAACGCCTCGTGATGAAGGAGCCGACGGTGAACATTTTCGGCGAGCCGCATGAGCTGAAGGCGGAAGTCGTGGTGCTCAACTCCTTCTCGGGTCACGCCGACAAAAATGAGTTGCTGGAGTATGTGAAACAGTTTGACGCAAAGCGTCTGCGCCACACGTATCTGGTGCACGGCGATCTTGATCAGTCAGAGAAGCTTGCGGCCGGGATGAGTTCTCTCGGAATGTCGCGCGTCAGCATTCCCGCCCGCGGCGACACGGCGGAGCTGGTGTAACAGAAGGCGACGACATGAAACTGCAGAGACAGTATCCGAGGTCACTGTGAAATCCCGTCCGCGTATCGGTTTCATCCATGCACTGTCGACCGTGGCTCTTCTTCATTGCTCTCTCGCTTCGTATGCCATAGCCCAGGATGCGCAACGTGATTTTTCCGCTGCGGTTCCCGATTCGTTTACGCATCGGAATTCCGCGAGCATCCTGTTCGAGCGCAATCTCAACACGTTCAACTGGATCGGACGGCTTGATGTCGACACGGTTTCGTTTGGGAATCGGATCCGCATCAACGAGCTTTTCACATCCAACATTATTCTGCTCGAAGGAACGCCCGAACAGCGATTGCGGAGCGACCACCAGCGCATCTCCTTTGCAGTCAGTCGGCCGATCAATGAGGAATTGAGCGCGAAGGGTCAGTGGTCATCGTCGATCTATTCCGACAGGAAGTCCGTTGGCCTGAGCACAACGGCAAGCAACTCCGTTCTTGGCGGAATTGAATATCTCCCGAACGAGTATCTCACGCTCAACCCGATGGTCGGGCACCGGTGGGACAATCAGGCCGGCGCCCGCGACAGGGGCTTGACGTATGAGCTTGCTGCACGGGTAAGCCCTGTAGATTTGGATGGCTATCGCATTGAAGGAAGCGCTCAATATCACCAGGACCGGCTTGACCCGAGATTGTTGGAGCAGCATTTTGCGCGCATGAAAACGGAGAAGATTTTTGTCGGCAATACGCGCGACAGTCTGGACATCGGCTTCAGTCGCAACAGGCGGGAGTTTTATTCGTTCGCATCCGGGACGCTGGAAAGCAGGATCGATAATATCTTCTCGTTCACCAATCTTCTCAACTACGAATTCAGCTCCAGCTTCGTGACGTCGTTGTTTGTGAACGTGTACAGCCGCGTGCTCGACAAGGATTTCCGTTCGCTCACCGCGATTCCGACGCAACTCAACACGGGCATCGATGAGTTTCATCTCGAGACATACATCGATGCAACGTATCGGGACGAGGACAACGGCGTTGCGGCATCGTCGCGATTTACGTACGGCGAACGGAATGAGAAGCATTTCATCAAAGCGCCCAGCGTCGGTCCGCGAGAACGTCTCGCGCAGGATCAGGAGAGCCGCAAGGACAACTTTGCCACACGCACCGCGTTGTCGGCGATGCTCGATCTGCCGTTCACCCGATCGGACCGTGTGCTGCTATCGGGAGCGGCAGGCATTCTGCGCTATGATACGCCAGCCGATTCGAATTTTGAGGACAGGGACGAGCTTCTTGTGGTGTTTTCGCTTTCCACCACGCATGCGATCAGCCGGTATCTCGATCTCTCGTTCACACTTGACGGAACATTGAATCATATCGTCTATCTCTTCAGTGAGCGGAGTGCGAACAACAACATCAACCGCGTGCTGCGCTTCGCACCGCGCACCGTGTACCGGCCGTTCGATCAATTCATATCGATGAACGCGTTTGAAGTGCTCGCAAACTACACGGTCTACGACTTCGAAGATCGTGCGAGCCAGGTGCGCAGCTTTTCGTAC
>CAYJNF010000419.1:0-662 GCA_964370915.1 uncultured Chitinophagales bacterium | reverse complement strand
CGTCCATTGACATCACGCAGACCCTGGGCCTTGATTTTTTTGCTTATTTGAAGTTATATGATCGCGGCCAGTTGAACTGGAGCGAGTTCTCCGAGCGGCGCGAGAATTCGTTTGTCGACAAGACGTACGCGCTGCAGGCGCGGTTCACGCCCGAAGAGGGGCTGCTGTTTGCCGTGGGCATCAGGTACTTCAGTCAGACACGGTACACCTACACGGGGGAGCGGCGGAATCTCGATTCGTTTCTGCGGAGCTTCGGCCCGACGTGTCTGATTGTGTGGCAGCTGAGCCGGTACAGCGAAGTGGGCATCAAGGGATGGTACGAGCAGCGGCGGTTGGGCGATGGCGCCTCAAAGGCTCTCGCGAACATGACCATGAACATCAACATCATGCTGTAGGAGAACGATGGCAACCACAGTGCGCATGACAATCAACAGCAACCCGAAGTCGATCGGACGCGTGGAAGGGTTTTTGCAGAAGGTGAAGAAGAAGGTCGACCTCGACGAGATTCAGATGCACAAGCTCATGGTCTCACTCACCGAAGCTGTCAACAACGCTATCATTCACGGCAACAAAGCCGACCCATCGAAGAAAGTAAAGATCGCGTGCGACTGCGAGCACGATGATCTCGTCCTGACGATCTCGGACGAAGGCAAGGGGTTCCG
>CAYJNF010000418.1:0-3895 GCA_964370915.1 uncultured Chitinophagales bacterium | reverse complement strand
GCTCAGGATTTAGTCACATCGTCAGCGCCATAATCGCCTTTGCCGTATGCAGCCGGTTCTCCGCTTCGGGAAACACGCGCGAATGCGGACCGTCGATCACCGAGTCGACAACTTCATAACCGCGGTCAGCCGGCAGGCAGTGCATGTAGATTGAATCTTCTTTCGTCAGACTCAGGCGGCGTTCGTCGCAAATCCAATCCTTATACTTCTTGGAAATTTCCAGCGCTTCATTCGGATTGTGGAAGAGCGATTCAATCCCCCATGACTTCGGATAGACGATGTCTGCATCTTTGAATGCGTCATCCATGCTGTCAACGATTTCGAACTTCGTCCCGTTTTCCGCCGCTGCTTTCTTCGCGTACTCCACTTCACTCTTCATCAGGGAATACTCCGGCGGATGAGCAAGCACAACATCCAGCCCGAACCGCGGCATGAGTGTGATAAGTCCTTGCGGCACCGACATCGGCTTGGCATAGCTTGGAGCATATGCCCAGGAGACTGCGATTTTCTTTCCACGCAGGTTCTTCCCGAACTCTTCGCGAATCGTCATCAGATCTGCAAGAGCCTGGAACGGGTGGTCGACATCGCATTGCATATTGAACACAGGTACTTTTGCGGCATCCGCCACCTGGCGCATGTAGCTATTTCCTTCGCCCGGCACGAGGTCGTGGCGGATGGCGATTGCGTGGCCAAAGCTGGAGAGAATGATCCCCATGTCCTTGGGCGATTCACCATGCGCGACCTGCGATGTCTCCGACGAAATGAAATGTCCGTGTCCCCCCAGTTGCGTTAGCCCCGCCTCAAATGAATTGCGCGTGCGCGTCGACTTGTCAAAGAAAAACAAGAACGCAGTCTTATCCGGAAGATAGCGATGCGGCTTTCCCTTCTTGAACATTTTCTTCAACTCGCCGGCGGTCTTCAGCGCGAGCTCGATTTCTTTCACAGACCAATCTTTGGTTTCGATGTAATCTTTACCCCGTACTATATTCGGGAGTTTGGGTGGTTTAGTTGCCATATATCTCCTTAGTTAGTAGTTGACAATCGAACATTGACCCCCGCAGGTGTACTCGGAAGCAGTTCACAGATAGCAATGATCTCTACAGCAAGATTGATGAAGCGTTCCTGAAGGTCGTCTCCTTTTGCCATATTGTTTGTCCGTTCAGAAATTGACCATTGAATATTGACCGTTGAACATTGACTATTGCTTTTTCAAAAAAGTAGAACGATCAATGGTCAACAATCAATTGTCAATGTTCAATGTACGTTCTGGGAAACGCCGCGTACCACGCGCTGGCCTTCACGAGATGCTCGATGGGAATCTGCTCCGTTGCCATATGGGCGTAGATTTCGTTGCCCGGACCGAATCCGATGCATGGAATGCCGTGCATTCCCATCACCGCAACGCCATTGGTGCTGAAGACCCATCGACTGACTTGCGGCTTGTCGCCAAACAATCCTTCAAATGTCTTCACGCCGCTCTTGAGCAGTGGATGGTTTTCCGGCAAAAGCCACGTTGGGTAATACTTCTTCGTTGGGTACGTCAACCCGCGCCAACTCGGCACAGCGTAATCAAGCACGACAACCTCCGCGTCCGCATTCTTCACGCTTGGCAATTCCTGAATCTCACGCACCGCCGATTCAAGCGTGTCTGTAGCCGCCAGCCTGCGGTCAAGATGGATCGTCGATGAATCTGCAACCGCGCAGAGCGACGGCGAGGTCGAGCGAATCTCCGCAATCGTCACCGTACCTTTGCCAAGAAACGGCTCGCCGCCCAATCGGTCGTTCAGTTTCTCGATGTCTTGCACAATCGGTGCCATCTTGTACACCGCATTCACGCCACGCTCCGGTGCAGAACCGTGACACGAAATGCCTTTCGTCCGCACTTCCATCTCCATGCGCCCGCGATGACCGCGGTACACGGCGAGATTTGTCGGCTCAGTAATCACGACGACTTCAGGGCGGAGCTTGTCTTCGTTGATGATGTACTGCCAGCAGAGTCCATCGCAATCCTCTTCCTGAACGCTTCCGACAACATACAGTGTGTAATCGTCTTCGAGTCCAAGCTCCTTTATCAGTTTGCCGCCATGCACAATCGATGCGAGCGCTCCCTTCATGTCACACGTGCCGCGCCCGTACATGATGCCGTCCTTCACCGCACCTTTGAAAGGATCGACCGTCCAGTTTGCGGCGTTGCCAACATCAACCGTATCGACGTGCGCATCGAACGCAATCACGTGTTTGCCCTTTCCGATGCGGCCAAGAATATTCCCCATCGGGTCGATTGTAATCTCATCGAATTTGCATTTCTCCATCTCATCTCTAATGCGATAGACAACCTGCTCTTCCTGTGAGCTGACCGACTTGATCGCAATCAGGTCGCGGAGAAATTGCGTCACGTGTGGCTCGTTTGCCTTTGCAGCTTGTAAGATTTGATCGTACATGATGTATTGTTCTTTCTCTCTGGTTCAGGGTTTTTAAAAAGAGGTCTAGGGTTCAAGGTTCAGGGTCATGGACGCCTTCTTTTAGCATGATACACCGCCTTTCGTTCTTCCACGCCAAACCCGATGCGCCGCTTGGGAGGCGGTTCGGACGGGGTCATCAATAGAGGAATCGCTTTGAAGACAACAGCGAATTGCTCGTCGTATTTCTTTTCAAGCGCCTCTAACTTGCGAGCGAGATCCTTGTGCGTCGCGACAATTTCGTGCAGCTTCACGAATGCTCTCATGATCTCGATGTTAACATGTATCGCTCGTTTGCTGCGCAGAACGCTTGAGAGCATCGCGACTCCTTGCTCGGTAAACGCATAAGGAAGTTTCCTAATTCCGTCCCAACTTGAAGTCACAATTTGTGATTTCAAGATGTCGAACTTGTCCGACGTCAGAATCTCCTTTCGTCCATCTTGAGGAGCCAAACTGGAACCTCCAGTTTCTAGCTGAAAGCTCGCACAATCGATCTGATAATCCACCAATCCAACAAGCCAACGATCCCAAAAGGCCACCCTTGAACCCCAACCAACTCTACAACTCCACAGACTCTACAAACATAAAACCTGACAGATCCTTCGGTCGCTCCGCTCCTCAGGATAGACTATCGCTTCGCTCCCTCAGGATTGACCGACCATCGCATTAAACTCCCCGATCATCTCATCAAACACCTTCACTTCATCTTCGAACAAGGTTCGCCAGTATTCATCATCCCATTGAGCGTTCAGCTCATCAACGGTTCTACCTTGCTGCTCGACCCACGTGAAGTATTTCAAGTTGTGAATCGCCTTGCGATCATAGTACGTCAGCTCCTTGAAGTACCCGATGCCCTGATGCTCAAGCGCCGCAGCATGATCTTTCGCCGCTTGCACAACGGTGTAGTCGCCAAGTTCTTCACGCAATTCCAGAACACGAGACTTGTACATGTCGCTTGAATCGGTGAAAATCGTGAAGACAACATCATGTTCATCCATCTCGAAATATTTTGCAGTCTTGATGGCGGCGAGAAGATTGCCGATGCTCGAGATGCCGAGCAACGGCAGGTTGTGAACAGCATCGCCCTTGACAGCACACAACGACAAATACTCACGTCCTGCCGGCTCGTTGAACAACCGCAGCACGCGCATGCAATCTTCATCGTCGATGGCGGCAACTGCATCCGTGTTGCGGACGTTGTGCACCCATGGCACATGCTTGTCGCCGATGCCCTCGATGCGATGTCCGCCAAAGCCATTCATAAGCAATGTCGGACATTGCAGCGCCTCGCTGGCAACAATCTTCAGGTGCGGATGCTTTGTCTTCAGATAGTCCCCCGCGGCAATGGTCCCGGCCGAACCTGTCGCAGAGATGAACGCCACCGCTCGTCCGCTTTCCATCTGCAATCGTTCGAACACTTCTTCGATCGCTGGACC
>CAYJNF010000417.1:0-3913 GCA_964370915.1 uncultured Chitinophagales bacterium | reverse complement strand
GTCAGGAACAGGCCACCCGCCAGCATGCCCACGCGCTTTGCATCGCGTTCGTCTTTCACGCTATAGAAGCGTTGAGCCGCGCCCGCTGCCGTTCCGAGACACATGATGATAAAGATGCCAACGAGCCAGTGTTCGGTGTAGTGCACGCCGTTATACGTGTGGTCGAGTGTCAATGCGGGCAGCGCGTTGATCAGGTTCTCAAGTCCACCCACAAGCCCCAGTGCCAAAGGCAAGACGATGAACGTAATGCTCAGCAGAATCACTCCCTGCACAACATCGGTGATCGAGACGGCCCAGAGACCGCCCATGAACGTGTAGAGCAGGATGACAACACCAGTCACCAGTGTAACGGTCGTGATGTCGAGGCCCATCACAGGCGCAAGCAACTTGGTTGTTGCAGCGAGTTGAACACCGGCTGAGAGGGTGAAGTTGAGAGAGATGACAAGGCTCAGGAACTGTTGCGTTGTGAAGTTGAACCGGGTGTACGTGTACTCGACCGGTGAGATTGAGCGCGTGCGTCGCCACTTTGCTGCAGTGATTTGCGATCCTACGAAGTACGACACAGACCACGTGCAGAAATACAGAATGGCGAACCACCCCGTTGCGTACGCGAAGCCCGCCGCGCCCGTGAACGTCCACGCACTAAAGTTCGCCATGTAGAGCGTCATCCCCGACACCCACCAAGGAATCATACTCCCGCCGGCAAAATACTCCTTCCCGCCCTTGTTAATCTTCATGAAATACAAACCGATGGCGAGCATGAAAACAAAATACGCACCGATGACTGCGTAGTCGTAGATGTTAACAGCTTTCATTGATTCCCTTTCGTAGTCAGTGGTCCGACACGCGCTCCTTGTACTGTTCTGCAGTAGTGATTTCAGACTTCCGTCCGAAATACCACATTGCCGCCCCGATGACAATCATCAGCGTGATGATTCCACCGAGGACCAAATACCCTTCCTTGGGAAGATCCGTTAGAAAAATCAAACTCATCAGCAGGCCCATGATCATGGTGGTAGATCCGACCAGAGGAAACGTCGAAACCTGTTTCTTTCCTTGTCCGAACACTTCCTTTGCAACATCAATCGGCGTATCAAGCTTTTTGAAGAACTCGTTCACTATGCTTCGCTGTTCTTCCGTCTCGGAAGCAAACAGTTTTGCAAACCAGAACAGACTGAGGCCGATCGCCGCACCTGCAGCAATGCCCACGATCCTGACAAGCTCCGACACATCGCTGTACACCGCATTGGCGAGAAGAACACTCAGAGCTGCCGCGAGCACAATGCTGATTGCCGCGAGAAGAGGCTTGTTTGTCTTGTAGAGATTACCCGTCCAGTACGACGTTGCGAACACACCGAAGGTCAATGCAAAAGCAAGAAAGACCTGCGGCGCGATATCCCACCCGAAGAGAAGCCGCGTAATGACTCCCGAAAGAAGTCCCCACGCTATTGCGGCGGCGGCAGACCATCGTGGCACTCTCCGGAAGATCAGTCCGCAGGCCGTGGGAACGACCACCGGTATATTGAACAGCGTGAAGAACGTTATAAGCAAGTTGAAGATGCCGAACTGACTGTGGACGAACACCACGGCAAGCACGGTGACAATCAGTCCAAGACTGAACGTAATGATCCTGCCGACGCGAAGAAGTTCTTCGTCCGTTGTTTGAGGACGAAGCAACGCCTGATACATATCCTTGGCAAGAATCGAGGAGACCATGTTGTACACGGCACTGAGCGTGCTCATCGTGGCAGAGAGCATCGCCGCAATGAACACGCCAATCAAGCCATTCGGAAGAATCGTGAGACAGATGCCGACATACACAAGGTCCTGAGGATTACTGTTCATATACGGCTTGAAGAATTCAACCTCGCTCAGGTTCGGCCAGATCACTTTCGCAACCAGAGGAGGGACACCAAAAATCAGCGGTCCCGTAAGCCCCAACGCTCCCGCCAACCAGCCCACTTTTTTCGCGTCGTGTTCATCTTTCACAGAATAGAACTTTTGCGCTCCTCCCGCCGCAAACCCGATGACGCCAATCATGAATATCGCAACAAGCCAGTACTCGTCATAATGAACACCGTTATAAACGTGATCAAACGACAACGGCGGCAGCGCATCTGCCAGCGCTCCGAATCCACCCACAAGATACAGGCTCGCCGGCACAACAATGAAAACTGTTGCCAGCAAGATAACACCCTGAAGCGTGTCAGTGACGACGACGCCCCACAGTCCTCCGAGAAACGAATAGACCAGAATGACTGTCCCGGTGACAAGAACCACCAGCGTAATGTCAAGTCCCAGAACCGGCGCCAGGAGTTTGCATGTCGAGGCAAGCTGCACTCCCGCCGAAAGAGAAAAATTGATCGCGATAACCCAGCCAAGAAGTTGTTGCGTCGGCCTATTGAACCGCGTGTTGGTGTATTCGACAGGAGAAATGGAGCGAGAGCGACGCCACTTCGCAGCAGTGAGCGCAGTGCCCGCCCAGTACGCAAATCCGCCTATCCCAAAATAAAACATCGCAAACCATCCGGTGTTATAGGCAAACCCCGCGCCGCCCGTGAAAATCCACACGGTGAAGTTCGCCATGTAGAGAGACATGCCGGAGACCCACCAGGGAATCATGTTGCCACCGGCGAAAAAATCCTTCCCACCCTTGCTGGCACGCATGAAGTACACTCCAACTCCAAGCATGAACAAAAAGTAGGCAGCGATCACGGTATAGTCGGATATGTCGAGAGATTTCATCTGACCTCGTCTGGATGGATCGTGGTTAATTCTTTTTTGCTGTCTTCACGCCTTCGGCGATCATGTCCACCTCATCATAAGTATTGTAGATGTGCGTGGAAATGCGGAGCGCTGCAAGTCCGCCTTCCGTTACGGATCGTGTGCGCAGGTTGAACGTGTTGAGATGCGCCTGAATCTCCAGATGCGGAATTTGATCGTGCGTGAACGTGATCATCGCGCTGCGCATGGCGGCATTGGCCGGTGAAAGGACTTTGACACGAGGAATCTCGTGCAGTCCTTCGAACAATCTCGTCGAGAGCGCCTGGTCTCTCTTCCACATATTCTCGATACCAATCCGCTCGATGAATTCGAACGCTGCGTTTAGCCCAACCCTCAGCGGTATGCTCACCGTGCCGTATTCGTAGCGCTGGGCAGATGAGACGAACTTGAATGTTCCTTTCTCGAAGTCGAACGTTTCATCCGAATACGCGCCGATGTGCGTTGCCTGAATCGTGTCGAGCATGTCTTTGCGGACGTACAGCACACCGGTTTCCTTCGGGCCCATGAGCCACTTATGCCCGCTCGCCGCCCACGCGTCGCAACCAAGGTCGTGCAGATTGAATGGGAACATGCCAAGTGTTTGCGCCCCATCGACGAAGAACCATATGTTTTTCGCCCTGGCAATCCGCGAGATTTCCTTGATGGGCATGATGAGTCCCGTCGTCGTGACACTGTGCGGGATGCTGATCAAGCGCGTCTTCTTCGTGATCAGCTTTTCGATCCTGTCGATGTTCTCCTGATCCGATTCTGATGAAGGCGCAAACGTCCTGATGACAATTCCTTTCCGACGCTGCAGCGCAAGCCAGGTTACCTGGTTGGCAACATGCTCCTGCGTGGACGTAATCATCTCATCGCCACTCTTGAGCGGAAGGCCGTTCGCGACAATATTGATTCCTTCCGTGGTGTTGCGTGTGAGCGCTATTTCATCTGCATCGCATGAAAGCAACTTGCCGATGTTCGTTTTGATCGCTTTCCACAACTCCTCACTGTGTCCCGTTTCCGAAATCCTCTCCAACTCATCCATCTTTCCTTTCATCGCATCGATGACCACATAGGGGGAAGCACCGAGTCCGCCCGTGTTCATGTAGTGCTTCTCCGGCGCCAACGGCAATTGTTGACGCACGAACTG
>CAYJNF010000416.1:1406-3920 GCA_964370915.1 uncultured Chitinophagales bacterium | reverse complement strand
GCGTTGGGGAGATTCTGTACTCGATACTGTCGGAAAATCGGGTTGGTCTGCTGCCGTGATGGATTCGATGTACAGAGAGAACAAACAGCAGTATGCGTTTCCGCCTGAAGTCAACGTTGCCGAGATTCTGGTTCGAAGCGAGTTCGAAGCGAAGACGTTGCTCGCCCAGATCAACGCAGGCGCCAACTTTGGCAGCCTCGCGCGTAAGAAATCAATCCGGCTTTGGGCGGCGAAAAATAGTGGAGAACTTGGGTTCGGTACGCAAGCAACGTTCGGTCCGCTGGGTGCAAAATTTGTCAATGCATCCGTCGGCCAGATAATTGGTCCTGAGCATGTAGATCCCTATTGGGGCATCTTCAAAATTCTGGACAAGCGCGAGGGAAAGTTGAAGACACAGGAGGAAGCACGCGAGGAGATCGTCGCTCAGTTGCTTCCGCTGCGAAAACAGGAAACCTCGCGCTATGCCATCGACCGGTTGCGCAATCAATCAGAAGTAATCATCAACAAGAAAGTTCTTGAAGAGATAGCTATTCAATCAGACAATCAAGCAATGAGGTAAACCGCTATGAAAGCAACATCACGTGCCTTCGTGGTTCTGCTCGCCTTTCTGATGTGTGCACCGACGGCCTGGTCGGGAACCACCGGAAAGATTTCCGGCGAGGTGAAGGACAGTCAAACCGGGGAAGCGATAGTTGGCGCTTCAGTCCTTCTGCAGGGAACAACGCTCGGGGCTGCTACGAACCTCGACGGCTACTTCGTCATCCTGAACATCCCCCCCGGAAAATACACCCTTGTCGCCAGCGCGGTTGGGTATACCAAGAAGACCGTGACTGGCGTTTCTGTTTCTGTGGACTTGACGACGAACCAGTCGTTCCAACTTACCTCTGAAGCAGTGCAAACCGAAGAAGTGATCGTAACGGCCGAGCGACCGATTGTGAAGAAGGACCTGACATCGTCGGAGGCGCGTGTTGATGCGGCGACAATTGAGTCACTGCCGGTCTCCGAAGTGTCTGAGGTTCTCTCGCTGCAAGCCGGCATCACGCAGGATCGCGATGGCGGCATTCACATTCGCGGGGGCCGCACGAGCGAAGTTGCCTACTGGATTGATGGTGTTTCCGTTACAGATGGATATGACAACAGTCAGGCGGTTCAGGTGGATAACAATTCGGTGCAAGAGCTGCAGGTCATCAGCGGAACGTTCAATGCCGAGTATGGTCAGGCTATGTCGGGTATTGTCAACATCATCACCAAGGATGGCGACCAGAAGTTTGCCGGAAATCTTTCAGCGTACACAGGTGATTATGTCACGGCAGATGACGGCGTCTTCTTCAATCTGAATGACAAGAAACCGTTTGCCAATCATAACTTTGAAGGAAGTTTGAGCGGCCCGATTCCCGAAACGCCGATCACCTTCTATCTCTCAGGTCGATACTTCCGCACGGATGGTTTCCTCTATGCAAATGAAATTGTCAACCCCGACGGAACTCCGCTGCCGGAAAACTCTGCAACGTTCGATCTTGAGGGAAATTTGTTGTCACGGAACTTCGTCGATCGTCCGATGCCGATGAACAGTCGCATTCGGCGGTCAGGCCAGGCCAAGCTAACTGTGCAGCTTGGAGGTGGTACAAAATTCAGCTTAAGCGCGATTGGTAGCAAGATCGACTTCCGCGACTATAATCATGATTATCAGCTCATACCTTCAGCTGATGTTGGAAAACATGATGTCAACTACAACATTACTGGCATGTGGACTCAGACGCTAAGCGGCTCGTCATTCATTACCCTCAACGCCTATTATTTGTATAAGCAATTCCGAGAATATCTCTACGAGGATCCACTTGACTCGCGTTATGTTGTCGATCCGGATATCCTTCAGGCGAATGCCGGCGGGTACAAGTTCAGAATCGTCGGCACCAACAATCATCAATTCAATCGGGACACGGAAACCAGAGGAGCCAAGCTCGACTACACGGATCAGGTCTCGAGGCTCCAGCAAATCAAAGCTGGTGCGGAGGTGAAACTTCACAAGTTGTACCTTGAGGATTACAATGTGACGAACGGCGAGGACGCACAGGGCCGTGTTATTCCTGTCGTCCCGGCGCGCACAGGCCCGTTGTATGAAACGTACAACGAGCAACCGCTCGAGTTCTCTGCCTACCTGCAGGACAAGCTCGAGTATGACCGCATGGTGGTAAACGTTGGTATCCGATTCGATTATTTCAATTCGCGCGGCAACGTGCTTGCTGATCCGCAGGATCCAAACGTGTACCTTCCGCAAAAAGAAGAGAACAAAGTCCTGACGCTTGAACAACGGATGGCAAAGTGGTACAAAAAGGCTTCTGCGAAGAAGAATATCAGTCCCCGCTTCGGTATTTCCTATCCGATCACCGACAGGGGAATACTCCACTTTTCCTACGGCCACTTCCTGCAAATCCCCTCCTTCAGCGACTTGTTCCAGAAGCCCGGCCACAAGGTCACAACATCGACCGGCACTCAAGGGGTGTTCGGTAATCC
>CAYJNF010000416.1:0-1396 GCA_964370915.1 uncultured Chitinophagales bacterium | reverse complement strand
ATGATTTGAATGCACAAAAAACGGTGATGTACGAAATCGGGTTGCAGCAGCAGTTGACTGATGATTTAAGTTTCGATGTTACGGGATTCTATCGCGACACTCGCAATTGGACTTCGACCAGCACGCAGATTCCGGTACGTGATGTTACCGGTGCAACGTCAACAGTCTACTATACAACTTTCGTCAATAAGGATTACGCCAATTCCCGCGGCATCACACTTTCCGTGAGCAAGCGACCGACGAAGCTCTTCTCATTCAATTTTGCGTACACATTCCAGACCGCCGAAGGGGTTAATTCGGACAAGCAAGAAGAGCAGGGGCGTCTTTCCTCCAATGATTTTGGCACCGTCATTTCGGGCGTGACATTGGCTCCGCTCGATTGGGATCAGACGCATACGGCAAATCTTACTCTCGGCCTTGGCACTCAGGACTGGGGCGTGTTCTTCATTGCGCAGTACGGTTCAGGCCTGCCGTACACACCTACGCTGAATCAAAGTGAAGAGCGCGGCAGTGATAACATCAGGACGAAAAACACACGCCGGCTACCGGCCAACTACAACGTTGACGTACGTCTGTTCAAGAACTTCACATTCGAGCCGATCAACATGACCGTGTTCCTGAAGGTCTTCAATCTGTTCGATCGCAGAAACGAAGTGAAAGTGTTTGGCGAGACCGGGCGTGCGACGGCAACCCCGGAGGCGCTTGGCATCGGAGGTCTATCGGGAGGATTCCGGGTGAATACGCTTGAGGAGTTCTTGAGACATCCTGACTACTACTCGGAGCCGCGGCAGATTCAGTTTGGTGTAGAGATGAGCTTCTGATCGACGGTATGAATACGACAACTACGAACCAAGGAGATTTGTCAATGAATCAGTTTACACGAATTGGTAGCATACTTCTTCTGCTGCTGTTCTTGTGCGCAGTGGAGCTGAGTGCACAACACGTTCCATCGCGCGAACGTGTCGATGCTTCGTTGCGGCGCAGAACGGAGATCGATGGGAACAACCTGAGAACCAGCGTGTTTAACTTCTGCTTCTCGGGAAGAACGGGCAGTGGGCAGGGTGTGCCGTATGAATGGCCGAAGAATACTGGCCGAGTGTATGTAGCCCTCGTCTCGTTGTTTGTTGGTGCCGAAGTGGTTGACGACACGGGCAGAACGATCCGCATCGTTGATCTTCCCGCCTATCGCACAAATCAGGCAACAGGTGGTGACTGGAACCTGAACCCTCTTCCCGGGTATTTCAATACGACGGTCAACAAGATTGCGAAGAGTGATGAGCCAGCCACGTGGCCCGCATTCTGGCCTGATAAACTTTCTGACCAGAACGATCGCGGGTGGGCAGGCAAATGGAACGGGTACTTCGGCAAGAATCAATTCAGTGCAGACCAGGAACTC
>CAYJNF010000415.1:2998-3933 GCA_964370915.1 uncultured Chitinophagales bacterium | reverse complement strand
CGAATACTGTTGTCTCGATAGCCCACGGCTGTTGACGAATGGTCTCGAGCGCTTCCACAACATCCCGCTCCAATCCCGACACTTCAAGGATCGGGTTCTTGATATGATCTGTCTTCAACTCCACCGGACTTCCACTGGCAATCAGCTTCCCCGCGTTGATGAGAATGATGTCGTTGCAGTACTCAGCCTCATCAAGAAAGTGCGTCGTTACCAGCACGGTGATTCCTTCAGACGAGAGTTGATTAATCAGCTCCCAGAAATTTCGCCGGGAGATCGGGTCGACACCGCCTGTCGGCTCGTCGAGGAAAACAATTCTTGGCTGATGGAGGATTGCACACCCGAGTGCGAGGCGCTGCTTCCATCCGCCGGACAGTGTCTTCGTGAGACTTGTCTCTCGTCCCCGAAGGTCCGCCATCTTCAAAACCCACTGCATGCGCTCGTCAAGCTTCGAATTCTTCAATCCGTACACGCCGCCATAGAAGCGGATGTTCTGTTCCACCGTCAGATCATCGTAGAGCGAGAAACGCTGCGACATGTAGCCAATGTTGAGCTTCACGAGATCGGTTTGTTTCACGATGTCATAGCCGCCAACCCGCGCCGTTCCGGATGTTGGCTGCAGCAACCCAATCAACATGCGGATCGTCGTTGATTTCCCCGCACCATTCGCCCCGAGAAAGCCGAAGATCTCTCCGCGCTTCACCGCAAAGCTGACACTATCAACCGCGGTGAACTTGCCGAAGCGTTTGGTCAGGCTCTCTACTTCTATTGCAAGGTCAGACATGTGTTAATGATTCAAGGTTCAAGTCAACGTACTCCCATCAATCCATCACTCCACTACTCCATCACTCCGTTACTCCACCACCCCAATCGCTCTGTTCAGCCGCGCACGGGCAATCTCGTGCTCAACCAACGCGCCGGAGTAACTTGTCTTAGCC
>CAYJNF010000415.1:0-2988 GCA_964370915.1 uncultured Chitinophagales bacterium | reverse complement strand
TGGTGAGGTTCTCTACTTCTATTGCAAAGTCAGACATGTGTCCATGATTCAAGGTTCAAGTCAACGTACTCCCATCAATATATCAATCCATCACTCCACCACTCCATCGCTCCGTTACTCCACCACCCCAATCGCTCTGTTCAGCCGTGCCCGCGTAATTTCGTGCTCAACCAATGCGCCAGAGTAATTCGTTTTTGCCTGCAGCAACAAGACAGTCGCATCCAGCAATTCCGTCGATGTCGCGAGTCCTTGCTTGTACTTGTCATTCGAGATGCGCTCGTTCTCGTCCGCTTGTTCGATGGCAAGCATTGCCACGCCGACCTTCTCTCGTGACCGCTGCAGTGCAAGCGATTGCCGCTTCACATCAAATGCGACATTCTCTTTCAACTGCTCATACGTCAGCTCACTTTGCTGGAGCGCCGCTTTCGCCTGTTCAGACTGGTGACCGGCCACGCCCCAATTCCAAATATCGAATTGCAGCTGAACACCAACATCCCACGTCCCCTTGAATTCATCTTTCGTTGGTTGGTAGCGTTGATTCGGACGCGCATACGTGTACCCGCCGGTCAGAAACAGTTGCGGCCACCAACCGCCCTGCGCAGCGCTTACGCCAGCCCGCGAAGCTTCAACACGTGATTGCATCGCCTTCACGTCGCCGCGCGTATCCAATGCCTTCGCAAGGTAGCTTCGTTGTTCATCGGCACGCTCGCCAAT
Source organism: uncultured Chitinophagales bacterium (assembly GCA_964370915.1). Lineage (GTDB taxonomy): Bacteria > Bacteroidota > Ignavibacteria > UBA10030 > UBA6906 > CAADGV01. The sequence goes on along the minus strand of CAYJNF010000415.1, from coordinate 2,274 downwards.
GATGGATGGTTCTCCCTCCTGTTCAAGGGGAATTCCAGGCTGCGAAGAAAGCTGCACCTGCGTGTCCAGCGGCTTCCCGATTACGTTATTCAGGTTCATCATCGCAAGTTGAACATCGTTCGTCGCGTCGATCTGTGTGAGCTTTGCATTGTTGAGCTGCAGCTGCACCTTGAGCAGATCGTTGCGTGTTGCTACGCCGGCCTTCAGCAGATTCTTCGTATCGTTTTCGGCCGTCTGCAACCGGACAACATTTTCGTCGATGAACTTCTTTGTTTCGATTGTCTGATACAGTGTCCAGTATGCCGTGGTGATGGCAAGCGTCAGATCGGCTTTGTCGTTCTTGTTTTCAAACTCGCTCGCTTCCGCAAGGTAGTTTGCTGCTCGGATGTTGCTCTCCAGTTTGAATCCGGTAAAGATCGGCTGTTGGAGCGACACGCGTGCCTGATAGTTGTTCAGCACGGTGGGAGCGAGCGTGAATGTACTTCCGCCAATCGGAGGCGGAATCGACGATGGAAGTGTTACGGCAAATGGAGGTACATCGCTCAATCGCTGATAGCTTGCCGAGAGTTTCAGCGAAGGAAGCAAGCTGGTCATGGCCTCACTCGCTTTTGCCGAAGCGGCGTCAACTTTCGTGGCAGAAATCTTGAGCGCACGATTGTTCTCGTGCCCAATCCTGATCACGTCGGCAAGCGTCAGAGTCTGTACCTGCGCGGCGCTTGAGTTGCTGACAAAGTGCACGATTGCCAACAGGAGCAGCCTCGCTCCATAACTCATCAATAACCTTCTTCCCAGAATCATACCGAAACCTCATTTTGTGTAAGCAACGAGATGAACACATTTTCCAACGACGGCGAAATGACGCGCCAGCTTTCAATCGTGATTCCACCCGCACTCAACGCACCTTTGATGAGAGGGAGTTCTGTGGCCGAGCTTTCGACAACAACATTGAGCCGATCGCCGAATGTCTGAACTTCTTTTCCCAGCTTCCCCCCTTTCAGGATTTTCGCAGCGTCCCGCACACGCCCGCAGACAATCTCGATGACTTCCCCCTGCATGAGCTTTTTGAGATTGTTCGGCTCATCAACCTTCATCACCTGACCCTTGCTCATCAATGCAACGCGGGCACAGCGTTCGGCCTCGTCGAGGTACGGCGTGCTCATCACAATCGTAATCCCATCCTTCAGCAGACTCTGGAGGATTCTCCAGAAATCCCGCCGCGACACCGGATCGACGCCTGTCGTCGGTTCGTCAAGGAAAATCAGTTTGGGAGTGTGAATCAGCGTACAGGCCAGCGCGAGTTTCTGCTTCATCCCACCTGAAAGCTTTTCGGCCAGCCTGTCTCTGAATGGTGTGAGGCGCGTGAATTCCAGCAGCTCCTCACGACGCTGTTTGTAATCGTACAAGTTGTTGATCTCGGCAAAGAACTCGATGTTCTCGTCGATACTCAGATCGCCATACAGCGAGAAGCGCTGCGAGAGATATCCGATTTGTTTCTTGACTTCATCCGGCTTCTTCACAATGTCATGACCCAGCACAATGGCTGTTCCAGAAGTCGGCGCGAGAATCCCACACAGCATTCTGATTGTCGTCGTCTTTCCGGCGCCGTCAGGTCCCACGATGCCGAACATTTCGCCTTGCCCCACCGAAAATTGCAGATTGTCAACTGCTTTGATTTCGGCAAAGGACTTGGAAAGATTGTCTACTGTAATTGCTTCAGCGTTCATTCTGTTTGTATCAACGATCAATGGTCAACGATCAACGGTCAACGATCAACCGTGCATCTGCTGGTAAACCTGGTTTCAATACTCCATCTCCGTTCGGGACAACAATCTTAACGCCGAAGACAAGCTTCGTCCGCTCTTCTTTTGTCTGAATATTCTTTGGCGTGAATTCCGCGTTCGGCGAGATGTATGTGACCTTCCCTTCGAACACTCTCTCGGGCTGACCATCGATCTTCACTTCCGCTTTCTGGCCCAGCTTCACATAACCCAGCTTTTCCTCGTTCACGTAAATCATCAACTTCACCACATCGAAGTAGGTAAGACGAAGCACGTTGGCTCCCATCGTGACAAACTCGCCGACTTCAACTGACTTCAGTGATACGGTTCCCGGCGACGGAGCAAGCAACACGCAGTCCTGAAGCTTTTTTCTTAACTGATCGGCCTGGGCAACGGCCTGGTCACGCCGAGCTCTCGCCGCATCGATCTCGCCTTTCCGCAATCCCCGCACAAGCTTCTGATACGTTTGTTGCGCCGAGACGTAGCGGGCGTAGAC
>CAYJNF010000414.1:0-3935 GCA_964370915.1 uncultured Chitinophagales bacterium | reverse complement strand
GACATGAGTTTTTGAAAAAGCGTGTATACAAGAAGCTTGACAACGTCAACGGCATGGGGCGTTCGCTAATGGATTTTGAGGTGTCGGCAGAAATGCGTGAGCACTTCCATCGTCTTCAACAGGCCGGTATTGCGATTACCGTTTTTGAGCCTCGATATACGCTGCGCTCGCTGGAGTTTCTGCGGAAGAACTATCCCGGCGATCTGTTCCGCGTCGCGCACGATAGGCTCATGGAAAATCCCGAATGCGATGAAATCCTGTTGGCACTAAAAGGCGACGAGGTTCTTGGCTTCAGTCATTTTCTTGACGAACATTTCGGGCCGTTTGGCATTGCAAAGGAATATTCGGGACGCGGCCTCGGTCCCTGGCTGTACTGCGCGACGGTTGAGCAAATGAGAAGAAAAGGGAGACGCAATCTCTGGCTCGCGTGGACCACCGGCAGAGCCAAGGATTTTTATCATAAGGTGGGATTGAAGGTAACACGGCGGCACGTCATCATGAAAAAGCATTTGCATCCATCGGGAGTGTGACCCAATGAGAATTCTGACACCTGCTCTGCTGTTGCTTGTCAGCGCATCGTTCCTGTCCGCACAGACATCTGTGGAGATTGATGCAGGCAAGATCATTCGTCAGGTAAACCCCTGGCTGTACGGCATCAACACTGCACGGTGGGATGAATCGCTGTTTCCCGGGCCGACGAATGAGATGCTGCTGACGTGCGACCGCGACGCCATTCAGAAGATCAAAGCTTCGGGCATAACGCTCCTGAAGTATCCCGGCGGCAATGATGCGGACTCGTACATCTGGAATTCTTCGGACAACAGCGCCACGGAGATGGACACCGACGAGTACATTACACTCTGCCGTGAGGTTGGCGCGGAGCCGTTCATCACCATCAATTTCAATCAACCGGCAGAGCTTGCAGCAGCGTGGGTGGGGTATTGCAATCTCGAGCGCGGCTACAATGTAAGGTTGTGGGAAGTGGGTGATGAACAATGGGGAACATGGGCAAAAGGTCATGCACCGCCGCGAGAGTACGCAAAGAAGTACATCAGCTTTGTGAAAGCGATGAAGGCCGTCGACCCCACAATCAAAGTGGCGACCAACGTGCCGCTTGGCTCACATCCCGAAAATTGGACTGAAGAAGTGCTGCGGGCAGCGACGCCGTACATCGACATGCTGACGTACACCTTCTTCCCGCAGAAATGGGGGAAAGAAGACGATGACTCGCTGCTGGCAAGCATCACCGATTTCCGCGTCCTCGCAAAGCAACTGCGCAGCGACGTTGAACGGATCGTCGGCAAAGCGAAAGCGGATTCGATTCTCATTGTGAACGTCGGCTACAACTCCGTGAACCACTCGCCCGGGCCACAGACGCTGCAGATCGTCAACGCACTCTGGACAGCAGACATGCTTGGCGCAATGGCAGAGGCGGGAACGGACATCGGCTGCTATTGGGCGCTGCACAATTCATTTCCCCCGCGCGGCGGGGACTATGGCTACCTTTCTTCCGAAGGAAACAACACCCCAAGCTTCAGCTACTATGTCTTCCCGATGTTTGCGGATCATTTCGGAAATCAAGTTGTACAGACCAAAACAACAGGCGAGAGAATTTCTGTCTACGCTGCGCGGGATGGCAAGGCGCTTCGACTCCTGATCATCAACAAAGATAGCGCGGCTGCAAAGCAACTCTCGATTGCACTGACGAATTTCGTCCCAAAGAAGTCGGCAAGAGTTTGGGCTCTTGACAAACGCAGAACGCACGAACGCCTTGCGGACATTCAGAACGTCTCGCGCAAATTCATGCTCGATGTTTCTCCGTACTCACTAACTGCAGTCGAACTGCTCGGCTACGACTCTGTTCTCGCAGCGACAAACCTGGCGCGGAGCGCAACGGTATCAGCTTCATCATTCTCAACCATCGGTCCAAACTTTAAACCCGACCGCGCAATCGACGGCAAAATGTACACACGCTGGAACTCCGCGGCGTGGACAAAATCCAACGGACTGGAAGAGCAGTCATTCCAACTGCAATGGGATCAGCCGCAGCAGATTTCCGAGGTTCGCATTTTCTGGGGCAGCACGTACGGAACAATCTACAATCTCGAATACTCAACGGATGGAAACTCCTGGACGGTACTCCGCGAAGTTTCAAACGGTGAGGGCGGGACTGCGTCGCTCAAGTTCCAACCGATCACCGCTCGCTTTGTAAGAATCAACGGCAAGCAAGGAGCGAAAGGAATCTCAGCGTACTCGATACGAGAGATAGAAGTGTATGGCGAAGCCGGTCGATAGGCGCTTAGCCACCAGACAGCGCACGACTTGAAGTCGTGGGTTAGCAAGAAATACCCAATGTTTACAGTCGTCTTAACGACTTTCATCGACAGGCCAACATGAGCAAGAGACTCTACAGATCATGAACACGAAGAGCGCTGCAAATACAGCTACTCCGACAGAGGAAGATACACTGGTGCGGACAGGCGCGGATCGATTGCTCGATGACGCCATGGATCTCGTCAGGGGCAAACGCATCGGCATTCTCACCAACCACACCGGCCGATTGTCGGACGGACGGCACATTGTCGACGCGATCATTGAGTCCGGATGCGCCGAGATCACGGCACTGTTTGGTCCTGAGCACGGCATCGGGGGAGACACGCCCGATGGGAATGTTGTTGACCACGGCACGCATCCGAGATACGGCATTCCCGTCTATTCACTGTACGGCAAAACACACAAGCCTACGCCGGCGATGCTCGACAACATCGAGTTGATTCTCTGCGACATACAAGACGTCGGGGCAAGATTCTACACGTTCATTTCCACGGTTGCCCTCGTTCTCGAGGCAGCCGCCGAACGTGACATCCCGGTTCTGATCCTCGATCGCCCTAATCCGATTCGCGGACTGGCATTCGATGGACCCATACGCACCAATTCTCTGCGCACATTCGTCGCGTGGATGCCGATTCCGGTAACGCACGGAATGACCATCGGCGAGCTTACCCGCATGTGGAACAACGAAGGCTGGCTCGCTCATGGCATCGAAGCACAACTCGACATTCTCCAAATGACAGGTTGGAAACGTTCCCTCTGGTTTGATGAGACCGGGTTGCCGTGGATTCCGCCGTCGCCAAACATGCCTAAGCTTTCGACCGCGATCATTTATCCCGGACTTTGTTTTGTCGAGGGAACATCATTGTCGGAAGGACGCGGCACATCGCACCCGTTTGAGGTGGTGGGAGCGCCGTGGGTTGAATCGCGTAAAGTGTTGCGTGAACTTGAACGCCTCGCGCCAGCGGGAGTAAGCCTTACGGCGGATCAATTCACCCCAATCGAAATTCCAGGCGTCGCGCGCAAACCAAAGCATGAAGGCGAACTCTGTCGCGGTATCAGCATCACCATCACCGATCGCGATCTCGTGCAGCCCGTCCAGCTTGGCATTGCCGTGATAGCCGCGTTCAAGAGCATCCACCCTCGTGAAGTCGTTCTACGAAACAGGCGCTTCGATATCCTGACAGGCTCGAAGGGAGTGCGTCTTCAACTCGAGGCGGGCGCACCACTCGACGAGATTGTCGGCGCGTGGAAACCTGAGCTGCAGCAGTTTGGAAAGCGGCGCAGTGAATATCTTATTTACGCGTAGATTATGGACCACCGGCGGGGATGGGAGTGGGGACTGTTGGGGATTGGGGATTGGCGATTGCCGATTGACCATTGGCCATTAGCCATTGATCGATGATCGATGTCGCGTCTCACTGTTCTACAAACATACGACACCTAACGGAGTTGGACTTTGCGTGAATTTTGAGAATAACTTCGAGGATTAGCTCTCCACAACTCCGTAGGAGTTTCATGTTTGTAGTAACTCAAGAACGAGGACAAAGTGGGAACTCCGTAGGAGTTCAATAGTATGTCTGTTGTTGGACAAGTGTGAAGTG
>CAYJNF010000413.1:0-3937 GCA_964370915.1 uncultured Chitinophagales bacterium | reverse complement strand
CCCGAAGAAAGATCCACCACGTCCGAGATGTCCGGCGCGTCGATGGTTTGGTTGCGAACAGCCGGTGCATCGTTGGCAGATGTCCGTGCGATGGAACTCACACCGATGTCGTGGCCGGGAGTTACTGCACCGGGTCTGCGCACGGTTGCACGTATGTGAATATCCTGAAGATCGCCGCTCCTGTAGGGGGCCCAGCCTCCTGTGTATTCCCATGTTCTGTAGGAAACCGGCGCAGTTGTTTCATAGTAGAAATTCAGTTGTCCGGTCGCACCGACGAAGAATCTGCCGCCGTTGATTCTTACGCTATCGCTGTTGAACACAATGGCATTCTGACCTACCACAGCAGTGACATTTGTTCGTTGCGCAAGAACGGTCCCCGGCACGCCCGTCGAACCATCCAGAATCTGAACGATCATCGGCTGTGCAGTAATCGAGGCAATCCGAACATACACTGTCTCGACATACACCGGATACACTGTCGTTGGGAGGTCAAATGCAACACCAAATCCGCCACCTCCGATCCATGACGTATTGCCGCTCAGAGTTCCATTTTCAAAAGCGAGCAACGTGCTTGACCCTGTTGTCCCGAAATTCACAGATCTGATCTCGGCTGTTTTCGTGTTGTTAGTGGGGTTGGCATCACTCGTCGCGACAATCGTAAAGAGCGCCGAATACGATCCGGCGACAGCCGGCGTAAACAGCCGGGGGAATGTGATCGTCATTTCCTGAGAAACGGCCAGCGAAGGCACAACAATCGTATCATATGATGCCGGTTGGCCTGTGAGTGTGATCGCATATCTGACTGTTGCATTGGTGATCGGGGCCGTGCCAAAGTTCTTGATCACGCACTTCACGGTATCTGCAACACCAACACGAATCATCTTTCCGGTGTTAGATGAGTTCAACCCTCCGACAATGCCGCCGTCAGTGACTTGAAGCCCCGTGTTTCTCGTTCTCTTGAACTTGATGGCAAGTCCGCTGTCGGGCAGGAGTGCATGGGGCGGGGCAGTTGAGTACGTGTAGTTCAACCCGATTTGTCCCGTTGCATTCTCCATGCCGATGCAGAGTCGCGTGTTGTTCGTCGAATTGTATCGCCCCTGCTGTACACCATATTGGTAGGTGATTGAGCTGTCGCCCTTTGCCAGAATAACCTGGAAGGTGTGCTTGGTGTTCGGGTTGATGGCGGATTCCCACTCCGTCACATTAATGAAGCTCACCACCAGCGAGTCGGTACCGTTGGACCAATAGAAGCAATCGCCGGCAGCACCTGCTTGACCGGAGAAGACCAGGTCGCCAACGCAGATGGCCATGAGGTCATTCGGCAGTGACGTTGCGGGGAGTTGTGCAAACGCCGGTGCAAACGCAGTCGTCGTATTGTCGAACGTAATGTACCCGTTCGAGCCTACCTTGAACCGACTCGATCCGTACCAGTAGTAGGGGAAATTCCACAGCATATCAAACGGGCCGACAACATTATCGTCTGTCAATCCGTTGACGCGTGTTCCTCTGGTCGCAATATCCACCCACCGGAATGTGGGGCCGCCCGCTTCATTACTCTTCACCCACGTGTATCCCCACGCGTCGGGAGCGCTCGTGTCGGGGTTCGCCGGCAAGAGCGTTGAAGTCTGTTTCTTCCCATCGGTCGCCCCCCACATCAGCCCGCTCACAAGGATAGCAAGAACCAGCACAGAGAGTACTTTTTGAATCATGGTCATCCTCCTTTTAGGTGATTTATGGTAGAGATGGTTTGTTAGAGATTGCACGGGATTATGTGCTCAAAAAAAGTTGTGCCTGTTTGCGTTCGAGGGTGGCGGTCACGTGTGAGTGAGTTGGTTCTCAAATCTTGTTGCGTTTGTGCAAAGTGAGGGTAGAGTACGTGATGTGCAAGAAAACCTGTTGTGCACTCTTCCGATCAGGTGGACCGACAGATTGCAACCATTGTGTGTTCGTTTTGATAAAGAGAACGGCGAGCGCAACGCTCGTTGTTATTCCGAAAAGAGAAAAGAGATTTGAAGATTGTGAATGTAGATTGGAAAATCGACCTGGAGAGAGACGACTATCTCCTGAATGAACATACCAAAGTGGAATACGAATGTCAAGGGAGGATAACAAAAAAAATGCCGGGAGCAATTCGTCCAGTGAGGGGAAAACAGAAAGGCTCTGCCCAACAGAATTCGGGCAGAGCCTTGGACCATCAAAAGAAGAGCGTGCGGGAAGAACTCAGACGAAGTAATTCTTCGTCGCAACGCTCCTCAGAATGGAGATCTACTTCAACAGCAACGCCTTCTTCAAGCTGATGAACGGTGCACCGCCGCCGGACGGGACCGCTTCGATGCGGTAGAAGTACACACCCGTGGCAACTTGACTGCCGGCCTCATTGCGTCCGTTCCAAACAACGTTATGATAGCCTGCATTCTTGACTTCGTTCGTCAGTTCAGCAACACGCTGGCCGAGCACGTTGTAGATGCTCAGATTCACGCGCGCTGCTTCCGGCAACGCATACTGAATTGTCGTTGACGGGTTGAAGGGGTTCGGATAGTTCTGCATCAACACAAATGTTTCAGGTGTTCCTACCGGAACTTCCTTCACACCTGTCCAAATCGTGTCCGGATGGAAATCGTAGTCGTCCACGTACATCTGATCCCATGCCGTCGCTCCGAAGAAGTCGTTTGCATCAAGGCGGAGCGGGCTGCTACCGCCGGATGCACCGAGAGTCCAGCGCCACGTGCGGACATGTGTGTTGTTGATGGAGAATTTGGCGGAGTCGATATTCAGATTCACCACGAGTCTTACCGTCTGCCACGCATTACGTGTAAACGTGAATGGAAATGCCGTTGCAGAACCTGCAAGAAGTCTTCCGCTACCCGTCGAATCGAAGTATGCTTCCATACCCCAATTGAACGCGTTGGGCGTGAAGCCGGCCAGTGTGTTGAAGTACCCGGCCTTACCCGACGGAACATAGAACTTGAACGTGATGACATGGATGCCGCTGGTGAGCGAACCAAACCGCTTCACCAGATCGTTGTTCTGTGCAATCACCACCGACTTTGTGCCGCTGAACGCAAATGCCGTGGAGATCAGCGGATCTTCCACCGTGCTGCAAGGAGCGATGCTCCACGTTGTCCAGTCGACCGGATTCTGACATGCGAGTCGCTGGCCTGCCGTGTACGCTTCGAAGTTATCGAAGTAGCCCACGGAGAACTCATCGGCGCCAATGTCCGGTGTTGTTGCGTTGCGTGATTGGCCGTCAAAGTCCGTCGTGATTCCGGCAATTGGTGTTCCGCCGCCATTGAGTGGCGTGGCCACGCTGGGATTGATATGCAGATGCGGAGCCTGGAAGTTTGCCGCGACGCTCACACTTTGCGAATCGCGTCCGGTTGCCCGCCATGCGGCCAATGTTGCATAGTTGGTTGTGCCGATGGCTGCCACATTGCTTCCCGTTTGCGTGGGCACGAAGAGGTCGTTGTAATTCGAAACCGAGCCTACGGTAGGTGTACCTGTGAAGTACGTCGCCATTGCGCGTCCGGTACCTGTAGCTACGCGTGAGTTGATGGCGATGTTGTTCTTCAACGTTACACCTACTGAGGCGCTTGACTGGTACAATGCTGCGGAGAGGATAGCCGCTGCATCGGTTCCTGTCAAATACACCGAGTTGTACGCGGACACATCCTGAATGCCGGTGCTCAGATAGATACCGCGTATAGTTGTTGCCGTACTGGTGGATGGACTATGAACGCCATAGACCATGTTGTTGTAGAACATCGAACGTGACGTGTCGCCTGTGGTCCCAAAGTGATAAATGCCCGCAACGAAAACTCCTGCAGTTGCACCGGTTCTATTACTCACCCCATTGACCACGTTGTTATACACCCGCATGTTCAGTTGCTTGGTTGCAATCCAGATACCAGCTATACTGCTGCCAGCTGCGGCTACATCT
>CAYJNF010000412.1:0-3947 GCA_964370915.1 uncultured Chitinophagales bacterium | reverse complement strand
GTGTTGGCTGGTACCGATTCGGTGTTGAAGAACGAGTATGTGGTTGTTGGCGCCCACTACGACCATGTCGGGCTCGGCTATTACGGCGCGATGAATCGGGCAGACACTGGAAAGATTCACAACGGAGCAGACGATAATGCGTCCGGTACGGCGGCGCTCATGGAAATTGCCCAGGCATTCTCAAAGACTCCGCCGCGGCGCTCGATGCTGTTCGTCGGGTTTAGTGGAGAAGAGAATGGATTGCTCGGCTCTCGCTACTATGTGAATGTCCAGCCGATGAAGCCTCTCGATCAGACGGTGGTGATGTTGAACTGTGACATGATCGGCCGGAACGAACGTGAGCTGGTATGGATCGGGGGCGGGTTCTACAGCGACGATCTTCGCGTTGTTGCCGACGCTGCAAACAAGGAAGGGAAGCTCGGCTTCGAACTTCTCTACAATACCGGCATGCTCACATCGGCAAGCGATCAGGCGCCGTTTCTGCGGAAGGACATTCCCGCGTTGTTCTTCTTCAGCGGACTGCACGACGACTATCATACACCAGCCGACGATGTGAACAAGATTGACAGCGACAAAGCATCACGCATCGCAAAGCTTGCCTATCTCACCGGCTGGGGCGTGAGTAATTCCGACAAGCGGCCCCAGTATCGGGAGTTGTCAGTTGCCGAACGTGCCGTGTTGATGAAAGATTCAAAAGAGCGTCAGGACAAAATTCGTCCGCCGCAAGAGAAAGTGAAGAAGAGCAAATGAGTGCCTTAGAGAATTCAAACAGGAGAATCATGAAGAGCAGCAGAATTGTCACGCTTGGACTTATTGCAGCAATGCTGATGTCAACGTGTGTGGTGTCGGGTTGGGCGGGTGAACAGTATGTGGAAGGGAAAGTGTATCGCCACACGCTGGACAACGGCATGACGGTGTTGACGGTTGAACGACACCTGTCGCCGTTCATCTACCATCAACTCACCTACAACGTAGGATCGCGGAACGAACGGCTTGGCATCACCGGCATCTCGCATGTTGTCGAGCATATGATGTTCAAGGGAACGCCGAAGTACAAAAAGGGGGAGACATCAAAGAAGATTTCGGATAACGCAGGCATCTTCAATGCGTTCACCTCGAACGACATGACGAGCTACTACGAGTATCTTCCCGCAAACAGGATCGAGCTGGCATTTGATATCGAATCCGACAGAATGCAAAACTGCACCTTCGATCCGAAAGAGTTTGATTCGGAGATACAGGTGATTTTGCAGGAACGCCGTATGCGAACCGAGAGCAGTCCACAAGGCGTTATCGCAGAAGAGCTGAATGCCGCCGCTTTCCTGAGTCATCCGAATCGCGATCCGATTATTGGCTGGCCGGGTGACTTGAAGCATGTGAAGCGCGATGACGCGTTCACCTACTACAAAACGTACTACACGCCGAACAATGCATTCCTGGTGCTGGTCGGTGATTTCGCGACGGAGAAGATGCTTGAGACAGTGAAGAAGTATTACGGCAAAATTCCGAAAGGACCAGCTGTCCCGCCGATGTGGGCGGTCGAGCAGGATCAACGGGTGAGGCGCAGCTTCACGCTGTACCACAATGATTTCACGGCGCCAATGTTCCGTATGGCGTTCCACGTGCCGACCTACGCCGACTCGGATGCGGCGGCGCTCCGACTCGCCGGCATGATTCTCGCCGAGAAAAGTCGTGACGCACGACTGTACAAGCGACTTGTGGAAAAGGAAAAGATTGCGACATCGTGCGGCGGTGGACTTCCGATGGGGAAGGACCCCGTGCTGTTTTCGATCAGTGTCTCAATGTCGCCCGACAGCAACATGCAACGCGCGGAAGATATTGTGTGGGAAGAGATCGAGCGGATGCAAAAGGAACCGGTGACGGATCACGAGCTGCAGAAAGTCAAGAACCGGTACACATTCACACAAGTCACGGAGTACACAAAGAACACCGACATCGGCACGCGGATCTCACGATACGAAACATACTTTGGCTGGGATTTTTTCGCCGAGTTTGACAAGCGGATTCATAACGTCGGCAAAGAGGATGTTCAGCGCGTCATGAAAAAGTATTTCTCGAAATCGGCGGTGACGGTTGCCTACGGTCTGCCGAAAGATGGAGCAAAGAAGCCGAAGCGCGCAAAGCCATCTGCTGACGATGAAGAGAAAGAACCGCTCGCCGAGCCAAACCTGGAGCCGGAATCATTCTACTACATGCCGCCGTTCGACGTGACGGCGATGCTCTCGCTTGCCGGCGAATCAACGGACATCGACTTTCCGCGCCCCAAGCCGATTGCGCCGCTCGTGAAGCAAATGAAGCTTAATAATGGCATCACGGTGTACACTGTCGAAAACCATCTCGTGCCCGCACTCTTCGTCGGTGGAAAGATCGAGACAGGCAGTATGCCCGAGGCACGACAAGAAGGAAAGCCCGGACTCGCAACAGTGCTTGCCGATGTGATGAATCGCGGCGGTGAGTCCATGTCGTACGAACAATTCACCGAACGTCTGGCGTTTGTGCCATTCTCGTTCTCTACGAGTGGCAGCTATCGCAGCTTCTCGTTCCAGGGATACGCCCTCACGAAAGATGCGGATGAGATGATGAAGACGGGGTTGGAGGTAGTGACACACCCCGCGTTCCGCGATGAGGACATCACCACGCTGAAGAACCGCCACATGGTTTCGGCCCGCGATCGCTTCAAGAAAACGGGGATAGCCGCGTTCTACTACATGTTCAATCGGCTCTTTGAGAATCACGTCTACTCGCAAGTCAATAGCACGGAAGAATCGATCAAGGCAATCAACAAAGCCGACCTGGAGAAGTTACATCAGAAGTATTTCCGTCCCGAGCGCGTAACGCTGGTGATGATGGGAGATATGACGCCCGAGCAGATGAAGTCGCTGGCGAACAAGTACTTCGGCGCATGGACGAACTCAACGTCCGCTTCCGAAGCGCAAACGATTCCGCCGGTGCAGGAGTTTTCAGGGAAAGAAATCAAGGTGTTCACCGAGAAGGATTACACCGAGTGCACGATCAACGTCGGCTTTGCGCCTTCGAACAGTGTCGATCCTCAGGATCGGGAAGCGGTGACAATTCTGAACAGCATTCTTGCCTCGAGTGCGCTCACCTCACGCATGGGCATAGAACTCCGCGACAAGCAGGGACTCATCTACGGCATCAAGAGTGAATTGTGGGGACCAAGCGACAAAATCGGCTACTGGAAGTTCAACACGAAAACAAGTCCGAAGAATGCCGAGAAGGTTATCCGCGGTATCTTCTCCGAAATCCGGAAACTCATCAAGGATGGCGTGACCGACGAAGAACTGCGGCAGGCAAAACAACGTCAGCTCGGATTGCTGCCGTTGCTGGTCGAAACGCCTGATGATATCGCGTCGCGGGTATTTGAGCTTCTCAATGAGAAACTCCCCTTTGACTATTTCGACAAGAAGGCCGATCGCATTCAGGCCATCACGAAGGACGATCTGATCCGTATTGCGAAACAGTACTTCACGCTCGATCGGTTTGTCATTGTTGTCGACGGTCCTCTGGAGCAAAATGCGCTTGATCATCTTGTGAACGAACTGTAATCACGAACAGGAATAAGAACACTGCGGGGTTATTATGGCAAACAAATCACGATATCAAAATAGAATTCGAATCGGTTTTCAGATTTTCATCCTGGGACTCATCGGATACGTTGCGGTACGGCCATTCTTTGGCGGCGGGTACGTTGCCGACTTCGAGGCGTATTGTCCGTTTGGCGGCATAGCGTCGCTCGGGAGCAAGCTCAATCAGGGAACCATGTCGTGCACCATGGGCGAGATTCAGGTGATGCTCGGCATCGGGCTTCTCGTAGGGGCGATTGTTGTCGGAAAACTCTTCTGCAGCTACCTGTGTCCTATAGGCTCGATTTCGGAATGGTTGGGCAAGCTCGGTGAGAAGTGGAA
>CAYJNF010000411.1:0-3964 GCA_964370915.1 uncultured Chitinophagales bacterium | reverse complement strand
GAACGTATCTGTGCCTTGATCTCAGAAAGCTTCACCAATTGGGTGAATTCTTTCACCTTGACTATTCCAAAAAAAGATTAGCGTCCTGGTCCCGACTTCGTCGGGATGAGGCTAAATCGGAATTCAGGTTCTGCCGGTCGTTTGATTCTGTGTCAGGGGTTTCCTATTATGATTTCGTAAGAGACCACTGAGAAGCAGCATTCCCTGGCCTTTCCCCCGTTGAATCAACAACGAACCCACTTACTATCGCGATAGCATTATGAAAAAACTGTCAGCACCGATTATAGCAATGCTCAGTCTGTTATTCGCGCTGCCACACGCACGCACGCAGACAAAAGAGATGAACATGTCAAATGAAGAAGCCTACGCGCGCTCGTCCAGTGCTGAGGAACTGCGAGAGCGTGCACAGGAACAGTCGGCAAAGCTCGCGCAGGTGTATCGCACGACGTCGAACACCGTCGTATTCACACGCCGGCCCGGCAGAACAATTCGCGATCTGACGACAACTCGCGACACTCTGTCGATTCCCGCCCTGACAAACCTCAATTACGTTTCGATCCGTCTCGATACCATCCTCCACACATATGTGGGCGACATGATCGTTCGGATTGAAGCGCCGAATGGCGGAATCGCAACATTATCCAACCGACGGGGAACTTCGGCGGACAACTTCATCGGAACAGCATTCACCGATTTTGCTTATCGCGGTATCAACTCGGTGACACTGGTTGACACTCCATTTACCGGTTTCTGGAAACCGGACAGCAACCTGGCACGATTCCAGATTGCGTCAATGCCCGCAGGAAATTGGATTGTCAGCTTTGTCGATACCGCATCAGGCGATTCAGGAAAGATCATTCAATGGTCGCTGGTTGTGGAGAATAATGAAATCGTTCCCCCGAATATCGTCCACACAAAAATAAGCGATACGCTTCTGACAACACCGCGAATACTCTCTGCAACAATCACGGACACATCAGGCATTGCCAGCGGGACCAACGGACCAAAGCTCTGGTGGAAGCTGAGTGCTGCACAGTCGTACGCCTCGGCGAACCCGGATTCTGCATCAGGGTCAGTGAGATATTTCACGATCCCCGGTCAGGCCGTCGGCTCAGTCGTTCAATACTACATTTCTGCTCAAGACAATGCGCCGACAAACAACTCAGGCACTCTTCCCTTCGGCGGCACGTCAACGGCGGCTCCCCCGCGACCATTTCAATACAAGATCGGCAACACGCTGGCGGCAGGAGCCTACACTGTTGGTGCCGGAGGAAACTTCCTCACACTTGATTCTGCGTTTGCACGGATAGCAGTCGGAATCAAGGGCGCAGTGACATTGAACTTAATTGACACACTCTATACTGCACCGGACAGGCCGGGAAGTCGTGAGACATGTTACGCTCCTGATCTTGTCCACGAGAATGGAGTGCAGGTAAAGCAGCGCTTCGACGCGCCTGACGCTGTGGGAGAAATGACATTACAAGGACCCATCTTCGGCGCAGGCCCGAATGCCAGAATTACTATTCGCCCGCTCGCGTCAAGGAAGGTGCGTATTGTCGGAAACGGTCCGTCGATCATTCGGCTGATCGATGTAAGTTACGTAACCATCGATGGACAATCGACAAGTCCGACAGCAACAACTTCACTGACTATCAACGGTACGGCAAACGGCTCATCTGCGATTCTGCTCGAAGGCAACTGTGACTTCAATGTCATCCAGCGCGTCATCATCAATATACCACCGAGCCTGGAGACAGTCGGTATTTATTTGAAGGCTGGCATATTCGGCGTGCCCGACGATAACCGAATTGGCGGAACGAGCGCGACAACAGGCAATGCGATTCAATCGGCAACTGATGGCGTTGCCATTATTGGAACAATTTCGCAGCCCCCGTCAAGAAACGTTGTCGCCTACAACGCGTTGGGCACTCCAACCGATTCATTGGGCGAAACTGGGGTGTACATTCAATATGCGAACGACACGGATATCAATCACAACATAGTCCAAAACATTCGCCGGGCAATTCCAAGCTACACAACGATTGCCGGCCTATGGGTTGCCACCAAACATCTGAATACGAGAATTTGGAACAATGTTGTAAAGAACGTAAAGCTTGTGAGCACTACTGCCAGCGCAACTGCTGCCGGTGTCTACATTTTTGGAACCTCGACAGACGTAACAAGCGGAAACTACTTCAACAATGTGATATATGATATCGACCACATAGCGACGGGCACGGGATCGAGAATCGAAGGAATTTATGCCTCGACTGGCCAGAGGGACACGATTGCATTCAACACGATTTTACTGACTGGTATCGGAAGTGCACCAAGTTTCACGTCAGTGGCGCTTTGGTCGAACACACACGTCAATCAGGTTTGGAGAAACAACATCGCGATCAACCTGCGAAATGAGACGGGAGCGAATTCCCGTGCGCTGGCGATCTTCAAAGCTTTTACAACAACGACCCTCAGCTCAAATAACAATGATCTGTATGTTCCATCTCAGACCGGCAGTTTCATCGGCGCGGTTGCAGCAACAAACTACTTGACGCTCGCGGACTGGCAGAATGCCACAGGCTATGACTCAGCAAGTGTGAGCTGGAATCAGGCGTTCCGTGCAGGGGCTGATCTCCGCATAGACACATCAGTTGCAACACCCATCGACAGCATGGCTGTTTCGCTTGCAGGATTCACAACGGATATCGACGACGAGATTCGCGATCTCAACAGACCCGACATCGGAGTCGATGAGTTCACACTACGGACTTCACCTCCCGTTGGCTGGACGGCACAAGCTTCAGGCTCGACAGCAAGCCTCCGCAGTGTGAAAGCCGTGAATCAGAATGTTGGTTGGATTAGCGCGAACGGCGGTGGCATTCTGAGAACGACCGATGCAGGCGTAACGTGGACGAGTGTTGGCGGCGGCGCAATCGGGACAGGCAACGTTCACTGCATTACTGCAGTCAATGAAAACGTTGCGCTGATCGGTTCCACACCGGCAGACACTGCATGGATCTTGCGCACAACAAACGGCGGCGGCACGTGGACAAGAGTCTTCACGCAGGTCGGCGGGTTCATTGATGCTATTCACATGTTCGACGCCAACAACGGTATCGCACTCGGCGATCCGGTTGGCGGCACGTGGACAATTGCGCGCACGACCGATGGCGGTGCGACGTGGACACGCATGGCAACGGAACCTGCGCAAGTCGGAACCGACGCGGGCTGGATAAACGCGCTTCAAGTTCTCAACAACAACGTCTGGTTCTTCGGGACGAACAACAGCAAGATCTACAAGACAACAGACGGCGGCCAGAGCTGGACTTCGTCTGCTACAACCGCGCTCAACAGCTATGCACTCTGGTTCAATGATGCGGCGTACGGAGTCGCGGGATTCAGCGATGGTGCGGTGAATCGTTCGGTCAATGGCGGTGGCGCTTGGACACCGGTAGCGGTTCCGGGCACGAGTACCATCTACGGCGTGACCGGCGCGGGTGTTGACTTCTGGCTGACCAAGGGAAACCTCATCTATCGCAGCACGGATCGCGGCGCGACGTGGGCAACGGATTACACCAGCACAATCGGAACAAGCCTTCGTCATATGAATTTTTGGCGGTCAGGATCGACTGTGGCCGGTTGGGTAGTAAGCTCGACGGGCGGCGTTGCGCGATACTCGGGGACGATAACGGGTGTTGACGAACCGACAAGCGTGCCGGAAACGTTTGTCCTGCAGCAGAACTATCCGAATCCATTCAACCCGACTACAACCATCCGGTATGGATTGCCAGAAGCTGCACGTGTGAACTTGAGCATCTACAACCTGCTCGGCCAGCGCGTTGCCGAATTGACGAATGAAGCTCAGAATGCAGGATACTATAACGTAATCTGGAACGGTCGCAATCAGTCGGGCAGCCAGGTTGCTACAGGTGTATACTTCTACCGCATCGAAGCAACACCCAAC
>CAYJNF010000410.1:0-3969 GCA_964370915.1 uncultured Chitinophagales bacterium | reverse complement strand
AATTCACTTGGCACAATTACGAGCAACAGCGCCACACTGACAGTGAAACGCATCACACCGACGATCACGTCACAACCGGAGAGTTTGATTGTCGGACCAGGAACCACTGCAACCTTTAGCGTCCGTGCGTACGGAAGCCGTCCCCTGTTCTTCACATGGCAGAAGAACGCTATTACCATTCCGGGAGCCGCGGACTCAACATATTCTGTCGTGAATGCAACCGCAGCGGACAGCGGTGCGCTTTTACGATGCATCGTAAGCAATGGTGCAGGAACAATCACCAGTGCGCCTGCGCTGTTGCGTGTTGGCAATATTCCTCCAACCATTACTTCGCACCCAGTCTCCGTGACGATCAATGATGGTCAAGCAACAATCTTCCGCGCGAGCGCGGTTGGGTCTATTCCCCTCGCATACCGGTGGCAGAAAAATGGGGTGAACATTCCCGGCGCTGACTCAAGCACTTACGCTACACCTGTTGCGACTCCTGCGGACAGCGGGGCGGCGTACAGATGCATCGCAACAAATCCGTTTGGAGCAGATACAAGTGCAACAGCAATCCTCTCCGTGCGACGCCTCCCTCCATGCATTGTCACACATCCAACCAATCAGGCTGTTGGACTGGGTGAAACAGCAACATTCAGCGTTGTCGCATCCGGGTCGGTGCCGCTGCAATACCAGTGGCAGAAGAATGAAGTAAGTGTTGCCGGTGCAACAGGTGCGTCGTACACAACGCCACCAGGCACAAGCACGGACAATGGCTCGTCTTTCCGTTGTATCGTGACCAATTCCGCGGGGAGTGTTGCGAGCAATGCTGCTTTGTGGATTGTGGGAGGAACACCTCCGGCAATTACCACTCAACCTGTTGCCAAGACAATAGCAGTGGGTCAACGACTGGCGTTCAGTGTCGTTGCTTCGGGTTCCGAGCCGTTCACGTATCGATGGCAGAAAAACGGAACCGACATTCCCGGGGCAAGCCGCTCCACGTACATAACGCCAGCCATGTCCCTCTCCGATGCCGGGTCGGCGTTCCGATGCATTGTCGCCAACGCCGCAGGAAGTGGAACAAGCAACAGTACAGTCTTGCAAGTGGTCAATGGCTCCCCTTCGACGTTGCCATTCCGACAACTTGTGATCGACCAGAACAATCCTCGCGAACCGCATTGCAAGGCACTCACCGATATTGATGGAGATGGATTTCTTGATATGCTCGCCGCAAGCTCGACGAACTACACGGAAGGTCTGTTCTGGTACAAGTATCCGAACTGGACGAAGTACAACATTACGCCCGGATCGTTTTCCACCAGCATGAAGACTGGCGATATCGACGGCGACGGCGACATGGACGCGATCATTGCCAAGGGAGATTACTACGGATACACTCTTTGGTGGTATGAGAACCCAAGGCCCGCGGGCGATCCCAGAGTCGGTCCATGGCCTGAGCATTTCATCGGCGACGCGACTGTGCATGATGTTGCCGTTGGTGATTTCAACAAGGATGGAAAGCTGGATGTGCTTGTCCGCGTCAGCGTGACAACCGTGCTGTTTGTGCAAAACAACTCAGGCGGCTGGATCAAAAGCACAATCTCCACCCGTCCATATGAAGGCACTTCCATTGGCGACATCGACAGCGACGGCGATCTTGATGCGGCGATCAACGGATATTGGTTGGAGAACCCGTTACCGACAGGAAATCCGTCCTCGGGTCTGTGGACGGAGCACCTCGTTGTCAGCGGGTGGACCGAAAAGGCGGGAGTCAACATTGGGGACATCAATGCGGATGGCAAGCCAGACATTTTGCTGGCACCATCGGAAAGCGCGGACAACCGTCTGTCGTGGTTCGAAGCGGCAAATCCCAAAACAGGTCCGTGGACTGAACATATCATCGACAACACAGTCTCATACTTCCACACGCTCATCTCGGCGGATATGAACGGCGATGGACAGATGGATGTGGTCACGGCCGAGATGCATCAATCGAACGATCCTGACGAGGTAAGTGTTTACCTCAATGGCGGGATCGGGCTTAGTTGGTCGCAACACATACTCAGCACAACCGGTTCTCACAATGGTCAGGTCGGTGACATCGACAGGGACGGGGATCTTGACATCGCCGGAGCCAATTGGAGCGATGCTGCGCCGAACAGCGCCATTGTGGAAATGTGGGAAAACCTCACCGGAAGTCCGGTGCAAAGTCTGGATCTCTGGCAGCGGCATGTCATCGACCAATCACGTCCGTGGCGATCGCTGTTCATCGCGTCCGACGATGTGGATGGTGATGCAAGAAAGGACATTGTGACCGGAGGTTGGTGGTACAAGAATCCCGGCGTGCCCTCGGGCACGTGGCAGCGGAATACCATAGGCTCGCCACTGAACAACATGGCGGCGATCTATGACTTTGATGGAAACGGTTTGCCCGACATTCTGGGCACCAAGGGAGTTGATGCAAATGCAAACGCGGAATTCGTGTGGGCAAAAAACTCCGGCGGCGGTTCCTTCTCGATCATGAGTAACATTGCAAATGGAGAAGGCGATTTTCTTCAGGGCGTTGCGATTGGAAGATGCACGCCGGCCGGTCCGCTTGAAGTCGCGTTGTCGTGGCACGAAAGCGGGCATGGCGTGCAAATGTTGAGGCTGCCGTCAAATCCGGTCACAGGCCAATGGGACTGGAGGCGCATCTCGTCAACGTCGCAGAATGAACAGCTTAGCATGGGGGATATTGATCGTGATGGAGATAGCGATCTTCTTCTCGGAACCAAATGGCTGAGAAACGATAACAGTGCCTGGACGGAGTTCACATTGTTTGATCCATCCGGTACCGGACAAACAGATCCCGACCGCAATCGTCTGGCCGACATCAACAGTGACGGGAGGCTTGATGCAGTGGTTGGGTATGAAGCGATCAACATATCAGGAAAACTGGCGTGGTACGAACAACCTGTCTCGCCAACGGGAACATGGATTGAACACATCGTCTCCACGTCAGTAGTCGGACCGATGAGTGTTGATGTCGGAGACCTTGACAGCGACGGTGACGTTGATATTGTCGTGGGCGAACACAACTACGCAAATCCCAGCACAGCCAAGCTCATCATTTTCGAGAACTCCGACGGTATTGGCAACACGTGGACACAGCACATTGTATCGACGGGCGATGAGCATCACGATGGCGCACAACTCGTCGACATTGACAGTGACGGCGATCTGGATGTCATGTCCATCGGATGGAACCACAGTCTTGTTCTGCTTTTTGAAAATAGAGCGAAGCAGTCCTCAGCGGCGGCGAAACTCATGACGTCGTTGGGCAACGACGGCATCCAACAAATGGAAGTCCATCGTCCGACAGCATTTGCGTTGCGACAGAATTTCCCTAACCCATTCAATCCGTCGACAGAGATCAGATATTCAATACCTGTTGGGATGAATCGCCACACGTCCCTACGAGTGTTTGATCTTATCGGTCGCGAAGTCGTGCGTCTTGTGGATGAAGTGAAAGACGCGGGCGAATACACCGTCCGGTGGGATGCAACCAATGCTGCAAGTGGCGTTTACTTCTGTCGGATGCAGGCTGGCGATTTTGTGGCTATGAAAAAGATGATTGTTGTTCGATAGCAGCGGCTTTGAGTCAGTTCTTTCGACAGCCCCAAGTGAGCGAGGGCTGTCGGATTCCGGGACACATCACACGACGGCAGTCATTGGCTGCCGGTGCGGCCCAATGGTCGTGCCAACAAATAACAACGGGAAGAACTCAAACGCAGGTCAACACCCGCGCAAGATTTCTTCCCGCACATATCACAGCCAACATTGTTCGGTCCAACAACGTTCTTAGAACGAACGTCTCCCGCCACGACCGCCGCCGCCACCGTATCCGCCACCACCGCCTCTGTTGCCACCACCGTACCCGCCGCCATATCCTCCACCACCACCGCCGCTGCGTCGACCGCCGCTCTCGGATTTCGGACGGGCCTCGTT
>CAYJNF010000409.1:0-3973 GCA_964370915.1 uncultured Chitinophagales bacterium | reverse complement strand
GTGTCGGCATGTTATGGTTATCCTGAGGGGATGTGGCAACCCGGGAAAATGATCGGACGAAGCGGCGTTGTCGGCCGCGACGGATTGATTCTTGCGGACATCGGCCGCGGCATCGGGGTTCTCACGTTCGATATGGACTTGAATCAGAAGCGGGTAACGCATTTCTTCTTCACAGAAAAATTCGACCGCACGACAGCTGTAATTGCGTCACGGCGCCCAGAGCTCTATGATGAGCTGACAGAATCTTCTTCGAAACAAATCGCCCTTCGATTACTCAAGAGGTCTGAGAAATGACAAATGAACCGACACCTGTTGCTCTCGTCACCGGGGCCAGCCGCGGGCTTGGGCGCGGCATTGCGACGAGGCTGGCGTCGCTTGGAATCTCTGTTGCAATCAATTTCGCAAACAACGCCTCCGCTGCCGATGAGACCATAGCACTATGCAAACTCCATCAGGTGAATGATCGTCAACGGTTCATTCCCATCAAGGCGGACATGGGAGTACGTGAAGATCGCGCTGCACTCATAGAGAAAACATTGAGCGAATTCGGCCGGATTGATGCCTTTGTCAGTAATGCCGGCATTGGCCCGCGTGTCCGCGCTGACATAACGCAAACATCACTTGCATCCTTCGAGGAAGTCCTCAGAGTCAATCTGGAAGCGCCATTCTTTCTTTCGCAACTGATCGTAAATTACTGGCTGAAAGAAAAACCTGCACCGCTGCTCCCCAATGGTTTCACGATTGTCTTCAACTCATCAGTCTCTGCCGATACTGCGTCCATCAACCGGAGCGAGTATTGCATTTCCAAAGCCGGACTGGCAATGGTGAGCCAACTCTGGGCGGTTCGTCTTGCCGATGAAGGGATTCGTGTCTATGAGCTTCGCCCCGGTATCATGGAGACCGACATGACGAGCGGAGTCAAGGCAAAGTACGACAAAATGTTTGCTGAAGGATTTGTTCCGCAGCGACGCTGGGGTCAGCCTGAAGATGTCGGGCGTGCTGTTGGCGCTCTGGTGATGGGCGAGTTTCCTTATTCAACCGGTGAAGTTATCCATATCGACGGCGGTTTTCATTTACGGAGGTTATGAACATGATGAACATTCTCAACGACTTGACACCCGAAACACTTCTTCCTTCAATCAACAAACTGTTTGACTTGTCCGGTCAGAAGATCAACCTGTTGCAGCAGTCATGGGATCCCGGGGAAGGAACTCCCGTGTTTACGGTGCAAGGAAAGTACACGTCACGCGGGTGGACCGAGTGGACACAAGGTTTCCAATTCGGGTCTGCGTTACTCCAGTACGACGCGACGGGCGACGAATCGTGTCTGGAAATGGGACGGCAGTCAACAGTGAATTATATGGCAACGCATGTGAGTCATATCGGGGTGCACGACCACGGCTTCAATAACATCAGCACGTACGGCAACTTGTTGCGGCTGATGCGAGAGGGTCGTATTCCTCACAATGAATGGGAACAACATTTCTATGAACTCGCGTTGAAAATCAGCGGCGCCGTTCAAGCCGCGCGCTGGACAGATGTGGGGAGCGATTGTGGCTATATCTACTCTTTCAACGGACCGCATTCTCTGTTTGCTGACACGGTGCGTTCATTGCGATCTCTTGCTGTTGCGCATCAACTCGGTCATGTGTTAATGGGTGAGAAGGATTCGAAGATCTCATTGTTGCACCGGATGATCCGTCATATGCAGTCTACCGCGAAATACAATGTGTACTTCGGGGAAGGAAGGGATTCGTATGATATCCGTGGTCGCGTTGCGCATGAATCCATCTTCAACCTCAACGATGGAAGCTATCGATGTGCAAGCACGCAGCAGGGATATTCGCCGTTCTCCACATGGACGCGCGGGCTTGCATGGATTTTGTGCGGTTATGCAGAGGAACTTGAATTCTTCGTGACGCTTCCGGACAACGCGCTGGAGCCGTATGGCGGACGGGGAAGTGTGACTGCCGAGTTGCTGAAGACTGCGTTTGCCGTGGCTGATTTCTACATCGAGCAAAGTCCGCAAGATGGCATTCCGTACTGGGACACCGGCGCGCCGGGACTTGCCAGAATGGGCAACTATCTCGACAGGCCTGCAGACCCATTCAACGAATTCGAGCCTGTCGACAGCTCGGCGGCGCTCATCGCGGCACAAGGACTTATCAGACTCGGGAATTATCTTTCAACGCATGGCAATGCGGAGCAGGCAAAGAAATATCGTCAGGCGGGACTGACTGTTGCGCATTCTGCTTTTTCAGATCCCTATCTTTCCACAAACCCGCAGCACCAGGGACTCATTTTGCATTCTGTGTATCATCGACCGAATGGATGGGATTATGTTCCGGATGGGAGAAAAATTCCGTGCGGTGAATCGACAATGTGGGGAGATTATCACGCGCGTGAACTGGCGTTGTTGATCAAACGCATGGGTGAGGGAAAGCCGTACTATGCTTTCTTCTTACAAAAGTAATTCCCTACAATCCCATCAGGAATTGAAATGTCTGGTCAGGGAAACCAGGCAAAGCCTCATGCCCAAAGTCGGGATACAGCGCCATGCTCTTAGGCGATGTGATTCTGTTGTAGACAGCGAATTGGGTTGAGGGAGGACAAATTGTGTCCATCAGACCTATACCCCAAAGGAGTTCCGCCTGAATGCGCGACGCCAAGAATTGGATGTCGACGTAGCCCAACTTCTGAAAGATAGTATCTTCACGCTGATGGAGCGGATCAAAGTGCCGGAAGTATTCCTTCAATTCCGCGTAGGCGTCTTTCGCCTGATCCATTTCCCAAACCCGTTTGTAGTCGCTGAGAAACGGGAAGACAGCGGCGGCTCGTTGAATACGTGGCTCCAAGGCAGCGCACGCTACAGTTAAGGCCCCGCCCTGACTGCCGCCAGTGGCACCGACGCGCTGCGCATCGACGTCGGGCATTTCCATCACGATCTTGGCCAGTTGCGCCGCGTCGAGAAAGATTTGGCGAAAGAGCAGTTTCTCGGGCGAACCACGGAGAGCATCATCCAGACCACGGATGATATGCCCGGAAAGTGTGTTGCCAACTACTCCACCTCTGTCAACCGAAGACCCGCCTTGACCCCGACAATCAAGAGCCGCGACGGTACACCCCTGCATGACGTAGCTTAGCTTGTCTGACCAATCACCAGAATCGCCTGAGTAGCCGTGGAACATCAGGACGGCCGAGTGGGGTGTGGCTGCATTCTTGGGGCGCAACAATTTGGCATGCACGCGCGCATCACCCACTCCGGTGAAATACAGATGGAAGCATTCAGCACCCGGCGCTTGAAACTGAGCCGGTACTAGTTCCACTTGTGGCGAGATCGAATGCATCTCTGCCAGGCCTTTTTTCCAGAACTCATCGAAATCGCTGGGACACGGATTACATCCCTGATATGTCTTTAACTTCTCAAGTGGAAAATCAAAAGTCAATGGCATGTATGTCTCCTAATGGGAAAACGTGGAGATGACGCGTTTGTCATGAGTTAGCAACTTACGCCGTGTAGGGATTTCGTCAACCAGGAATGTTGGCTTCCACCAACTGAGCAAGCAAGAAAAGCGATTCCTGCCCTCCCAGATAGCATGCGCCAGCTTTCACCACTTCACCGTTGGCCGACGATCACTTCTTAAACATCGTTTTCAGCGCGCCGGTCGGACAGCTCTCAACGCAACGTTGACAGAGGATGCAATCACCTTTGCCAATGCGCGTACCCATTCTCGCACGCGCAGCCACGGGAATGTCCATCGGACAAACTTCCGTGCATGCCTCGCATCCGGTGCACGCCTCGGCCCGAGCGGAGACATGGAGACGCGCCGGACGGCTCGTCCAACGCAGAATGAATCCGGTGGGACAAAGGTACTTGCAGAACGCGCGTTGGTCGTGCAGAGCCAGTGCCAGCGCAATAGCCACCGCATAGTAGACGGCAACGCCGGCAACAATACGCCACACACTGTTGCCG
>CAYJNF010000408.1:0-3982 GCA_964370915.1 uncultured Chitinophagales bacterium | reverse complement strand
ATCCAGACTGGTGTGCGTTCAACATTTTGTCGTTTGCAAGCTCGGAGAAAGAGATCGTTCATCTAAGTAATGTCTTGGATTATGAGTTCACGATTTGAAGAATATGCATATTGCGTCGACAAGCCCATGAGCCGTGGATTTCTCCGCCTCGATATCGACGTCGAATTTGAGTTTTAAGACTGCTTCCTTTGTTGTCGGGCCGATGACGGCGATTCGTGTTCGCCTTTGCAATTGTCCAAACATCTCAGGCGAAACAGCCATCGCAAAATTCTTCGCGGCAGATGGACTTGCAAAGGTCACGACATCAAACTCATTCTCGAGAAATCGCCGCTTCACGTCGGCTAGGCTTGCAGTACCGGGCGGACGATTCTGGTACACGTCTACCACCTCGACGTCTGCGCCGGCATCCATCAGTCTGTTCGCCAGATCCTCTCTGCCCAGATTCCCCTTCGGGATTAGAAACCGCTTTCCACGCACACCTCTCGCCAAGAGAAACATACCAAGCTCATCAGAAGAAAAATCTTCCGGAACGAATCTTACCGAGATCGCATGTCGCTTCAGCTCCAATTCCGTCCGTCTTCCTACGGCATAGACGTCAAGCGTACTTAATGCGGAAGACGACACCTTCTTTTCAGCCACACGTCCAAGAAACCTCTGCACAGCGTTGACACTCGTGAAGATGATTGCATCGTGCTCACGTATGCGATCCAGCGCGATGTCGCAGGCAGCCCAGCTCTCAGGATCGGAAATCTGAATCATCGGAATGACAACCGCACGGCCGCCATGAGCCTCTATTTCTGCGACGAATTCTGCTGCTTGATCAAACTGACGGGTAACAAGAATTGTCCGGCCCTTCAAACTCATCACACCACGTTCACTTCTTCAGCGCTTGACGCTGATAGGATGGACTCCAGAATGCGATGCGCACCACCTGCTATGAGTGTTTCTGCCAACCTTGTACCGAGTGTCTCTGCCGTTGCTACTGCTCCATGCGTTCTGCCGCGCACAATGTTCTTGCCATCCAGCGAACCAACAATCGCATCGAGCTTCAGCACATCCTGCCCGAGTTCATTCTCCACTCTGCCGTAGGTGCCGATGGGCACCTGGCAGCCACCTTCGAGCTTGCGGAGCAACGCCCGCTCTGCGAGTGCCGCCTGCGCAGTTGCATAGTGATGAAGAGATTTCACGATGTCTGCCAAGCGCGCATCTCCCATCCGGACCTCAATCCCTAACGCTCCCTGCCCGACAGCCGGTAGCATCACGTGAGCGTCAAGTGTCTCACCAATCCAGTCTTTCCATCCCAGGCGTACAACGCCTGCCCGCGCCAGCATCATTCCACCCCAATTGCTTTCCTCAAGCTTCTTCATGCGCGTGTTGAGGTTGCCGCGAATGTCGATGATCTCCAAATCGGGGCGCAAGCTAAGCAACTGGCATTTTCTGCGCAAGCTCCCCGTTGCAATTTTCGCTCCCTGAGGTTGCCCGACGAGTGTCTTGACCGGATTCTGCGGGTGCGGAATAAACACGTCGCGAACATCTTCACGTTCACAAATCGCCCCGATCATCAGTCCCTCGGGAAGTTGCGTCGGCAAATCTTTGAGACTGTGCACTGCGAGATCAATCTGCTTCGTCAGCAACGCCGCCTCGATCTCTCGTGTAAACAACCCTTTGTCGCCAATCTTCGAGAGCGGCGAATCGAGGATCTTGTCGCCCTTGGTTTTGATAATTTCGATCGGAATGTCGAGGCCGGGAAATCGTTTTTGCAGCTGCGCCTGCACCCAATGGGCCTGCCACAGCGCAAGATCACTTCCACGACTTCCGATGATGATTCGCTCAGTTCCCATGTTCCTCTTTATCTGCGATGCCGAATAGGTCTCTTAGTGCCTTGATGCGATTCACCGTCTCCGGTCCACGCGCACCATTCTGCGCTCCGTTACGGAGATTGGAGATCGGCTGATGCAGAATCTTGTTGGTGATCCGCTTCGTGAGCATCTCCACGAGTTCACGATCCTCTTCTTTGAATCGATTGATATTCTTTTCGACTTCCTGCTTCCTGATTGATTCGATCGCGGCGGTGAGTTCCTGGATTGTCGGACCGACTTCCAGCGTCTTATGCCATTTGAAGAACGCGACCACCTCTTCGCGAATGATATTCGTGACTTTGGGAAGCTCGGCTTTTCGTTTTTCGACATTGCGATCAACAATCGCACTCAGCGAATCCATGTCGTACACAAACACGTTCTCAACTTTGTTGCACTGCGGATCGACGTTGCGAGGCACGCCGATGTCAATAATGAACAGTGGATTGTTGGAACGCTGCTTCATCACCTTTTGCACATCAGCAGGTTGGACAACGTATGCCGGGCTGTTGACAGACGTGATGACGATATCGACCACGCGCAACGCGTCGGTCATATTTTCGTAGTCAACAACCGAGCCTGGTACGCCGAGGGATGCGATGAGCGATTCCGCTTTGTCACGAGTCCGGTTGGCAACTTTAATGTGGCCGATCCCCTTTCCGATGAGATGTTTCATCGTAAGCTCACCCGTTTCCCCCGCACCAATCAACAACGCCGACTTCTTTGAGAGATCCGCGAAGATCTTGCTCGCCAGTTCAACCGCCGCATAGCTTACCGAAACCGCGCCTTCGCAGATCGAAGTCTCACTCCGCACGCGCTTCGCCACGTGAAGGGTCGCCTGCATGAGGCGGTTCATCACCGGACCCATCACACCCAATTCCGTGGAAAGGTTGAATGCCTCCTTCACCTGACTCAGGATCTGAATATCGCCAATCACCATCGAGTCGACCCCGGCAGCGACTTTGAACAGGTGGCTAATTGCCCCGCCCGAAAAATTTCCGTAGAAATGACCCGGTTTGACGGAGGTTTCCGCGCCCTTGAATCCAATGAGAAAGCGTTTCAACTCTGCATCATCGACTGCCGTATCGGGTGTCAGGCCGTATAGTTCCGTACGGTTGCACGTCGACACCAGCATCGCCTCGTTGAAGTACTTTTCTTTCAACTGGAGCAACACAGCTTTCGTTTCGTCCACGGACATCCACATTTTTTCACGGACGTCGAGCGAAGCTGAGTTATGACTTATGCCGATCGAAAGAAGATTCATACCCTACACTCTAAGAGACCTGCGTCTTCCGGAACGACTGAAGAATCTCTCACATCATTGAATGTGAGATGCTTCGTCTCGCCAAAGGGGCAAGACTCAGCATTGGAAATCAATAAAAACTGTGGAAACCACTCATGTACATATTAATCACCGTCATCGAGAGAAAGACGAATCCGAACGCGATGAGCGACACAATCATCATCTTGCGTCCCTGCCACCCGAATTTTCGTTTCGCTGCAAGACTTGTCGCATACAGTATCCAGACTGCGAGTGTACCGACCAACTTCGGATCGAAGTAAGAAAAATTCTCAAAGGCTTGCGGAAGCCAGATCATGCCAATAGATATGGCAACGGTCAGCATCGCGAAGCCGAAGATTTCGGATTTCGAACTCATCGTCTCCAACATTTCGAGATTCGGCAATCGTGTGTAGATGAGTCCAAAACGCGACGACTTGATTTCACGGTACAACATCAAGTACAGGAAGCCATACACCGCGGAAAGTGAAATTGCCGTGTAGCCGAGGAGGGCAGTCGACACGTGAAATCCAAGCAACCGGCTGCGAAGAATCGGTGCGATCTCGGTCAGATCTTTGATGCTCAACGAAGAGACGGTTTGAAAAATAAATGCAAGCAGCAGAATAAACAAACCGGTGTTGCTTGCTTTGGTCCGCAGTTCGATGTACGTATACGCAATGGCAATACTCGCGGCGAGCATTGTCATAATCTCAAACACGGTGGTAATCGGAGGATGATCAAAGGCCACCGTTCGGGCACCGATATACACGACATGGAGAACAACGGTCAGAATCAAAATGGAAGTTTTGAACTTGTCGATGAAGGGAACGGCACCAAAGAAAGACAG
>CAYJNF010000407.1:0-4005 GCA_964370915.1 uncultured Chitinophagales bacterium | reverse complement strand
GTGATGAACATGATGGGACAAACCGTGACGACGACTGTGACAAAGGTCGAGCGGCGTTCAACACCCGCGGGTGAGTTTGAGATTCCCGCCGGCTACAAAAAGGTCGAAGGGGAATGGAAGAAGCATATGCAGGAAATGGAGCAACACGAGTAGTCCCCATACCACGTCGTTTCAAAACAATCTGTCCTTACTCACTCTCAAAATGCGTGCACGAGAATGAGTAAGGACTTCGTATTTGGGGCAGCGCCCTTCCTCTGCTGAGATTTGCGTGTGCCTAAAATCGGAAATCAAACTGAACAAAAGGTACGACAAGAGTGGAACTTGATCGATCCTCGATCTGTGTTTCAATGCTCACGCGTACTCCTGCAACAAATCGTATCTGCTCGTCGATGTTGAAATACACGCCCGGTGCAATGTGAATGAATGTTGACGAAAATGTCCCCCGCTTGTCATTGATAAGCCTTTCGTCAAACGGAACGAGGAAAAATGGCGGGATCAAGACCTGTCCCTCAAGGTATTTGGGCCGGATGTCGTCGAGCTTTTGTGTTGTCAGCCCGATCTGCAGAAATCCGTTTGCCGGCCATTCGCGATGCACCGTGTTCAGAACGAGTGATGCGTAGAATCGTCCCTGATTTTTCTTTCCCCTATCAGAATAGAAAGCGACGGTGGAGGTGGAACTCGAGAAGGGTCGTTCTGTGACGACCGTGAGAGCCTTGAAGGCAACCTCCTCCCATTGCCATCCCGCGTCAAACCGGAATGCGGTCGAACCCTTATGAGAGCGGAGTCCGAGTCCGGCACGGTACGACCACAACCCTTGCCCGCCGATCTCAGAATAGTTTGTGCCGAGCGAGAGTGCAATGGATTTGGAGAGGCCGAAATCGAGGTCGAACCCCAAATTGTACGACGGGATTTCTCGTACCAGGTTTTTGCCTTCGTACGTAAACGTGTTTGTGCGACCATCGTCTTGATAGTACACGCCGTTGTCGGACCGGGTCATGGTGTCCACTTCAAACACACCGTTTCTGTTCACTTTCGTGTGTCCATCGATACGCCCGTCAATCCTCTTGGTTGACCCAACTCCTATCCGGGGGATGATGTGAATCTCGTTCTCCGACGGATCGTCGGTAATGTGAACAGGTGGGTTCATCACAGCTCCGCTGACCTGCAAATCCTGCAAGTAGAGTGTCACTTCTTTTGTTTCGCCGCAGCCGCAATACAGCATTCCTAAAACAACAAACGTAAATGTGCTTATGATTTTTCTCATGCCGGTACTCCATGCATAATCAAGTGAAGAGAACGTTGAGATAGAAAGAACGATGGTAGGAACTGTGCTGAGATGGTTTTTGACAAACGAGCGTGACACACCGGACGTCACGAAACGGAGCCATTCATTTCCACAAGCCCGGAACCTTGTGCGTGCATTTCGGGCACGCGCCGTCTGTGATAACATTTTGTATCACCAGAAAGCCGCGCCGCTCAATCAGAAGCGTGTTGCACGAAGGACAGAAAGTGTTTTCATACGATCTAACCTTGCCGGGAATGTTGCCGGCGTACACAAAATGAAGCCCGGCATTGTATCCGATTTCTGCGGCACGCACCAGTGTTTGCACCGGCGTGTTGTCCGGCTCCGTCATCCGGTAATCCTGATGAAACGCGGTTACATGCCACGGAATATCCGCCGACACCGACACTAGAAAGTCTGCAATCTCTTTCAGTTCTTCGTCTGAATCATTGAACCCGGGAACGATGAGCGTCACGATTTCGACCCAGATGTCCAGCTCCTTGAGACGCTTGATGGTGTATAGAACATTTTCCAGCTTTCCGCCAAGTTGCTGATAGTTCTTCTGCCGAAAGCTCTTCAGATCGATCTTGTACATGTGTATAAACGGCCTGATGAACTCCAGAACTTCCGGAGTGCCGTTGCCGTTGGAAACGTAGGAGCACTTGATGCCGTAGTCCCGCGCAAGCTTGAAAACGTCGATGGCCCACTCGCTTGTGATGAGCGGTTCATTGTACGTACTCGTCAGCACCGGAATGCGTCGCTCAACCGCGACGCCGACGATGTGCTCGGCTGACGTGATGGTGGGCGGCGTTCCGGCAACCGGGTCGCGGATGGCTTGTGAGGTGATCCAATTCTGACAATAGGCGCAGTGATAATCGCAACCCAGCATTCCAAAACTGAGCGCGGATGAGCCGGGCAGGACGTGAAAGAACGGTTTCTTCTCGATGGGATCGATTTGCAGACCGGCGATGTAGCCATGCGGCACATAGAGAATGCCGTCACGGTTGAAGCGTACTTTGCAGATGCCGTCACGCCCGGGTGCAATTTTGCATCGATGTCCGCAGGCAACGCATCGTACCCAGTTGTCCGGCATCTTCTCATACAACTCGCCCTCGACAACGTACTCGGCGAGCAAGTCGTGCAAGGTTTCCGTCTGCGGCATATCCACCTCCATATAATGGTAAGATGAAATCGGAGTGATGTCAAGAACATGCTGTCAGTAGTTGAAAATGAACCGTTCGGTAGGTTGGATATGATGAAAAATTACATGGAAAAAGTCCCGGCGAATTTATTACCTTATGCACCACTATCTTGACCCACGATTGGTTTGATGAAAAGAGACGCTCCTTCCTTCGTGTACGTCGTCCTTCTTGTTGCTCTTGCCGTCAACACGACGGCATTGGCACAGGATGGTTATGAGTTGACCCGGCTGACGTTTCACGGCAATGAAGCCTTGTCCGACGGCGAGCTGCTCGAGCACATGCAGATGTTCAGTGTCGATTGGTTTACCCATACATTCTTCTTCAAGGATCGCTTCGTCTTCAGTCACGAAATTCTTGCCAATGACATTGCAGAACTTACGCGCTTCTATCAATCCCAGGGATTTCTCCATGTGGAGATTCCCCGCCCGTGGATCGATGTCTCCCACGAAGACCGCGAGGTTGATATCATCATTACCATCCGGGAAGGTCCGCCGATACTCGTTGGCGAAACGCCCGCGTTTCAATTCATTGCCTCCTCCTCCGATAGTGCCCGGGTCGAGCAGATTGCACTCGATTCCACCTCGGTGCTTCAACTCAGGGCAGGCGAACGATTTCGCGATGACGCGCTGCTTGCCGACCAGGCACGCCTGGCTGTCCGCTATGCGGAGGAAGGATTTCCCTATGTCAAAATTGACTACACGCTTCACGTTGACACAACCGCTAACGCGGTTGTGATCAATTGGATCATTGACTCAGGACCGCTCTGCTCCTTCGGCGATGTGAACGTCACGGGTCTGGAACATGTTTCGTCCGACATTGTTGCCGACAACCTCGAGTTCTATAAAGGACAGGTCTTCTCGCCGAAAGCCCTGGATGCATCCCAGCAGGAAGTCTATGGGCTCGGCGTCTTTAGGTCGGTGGCATTTCAGGCTGAGTTGAGTGGCAGACAATCGCCGATCATTCCAGTACAGGTGCAAGTGAGAGAGGCGCCGCGCTTCAAATCGAAATTCAGTGTTGGTGTCGGAACGGAAACCGGTTTTCGGGCGACTGCGGATATGGATTTTCTCGGTGTGTTCGGCGGCGCACGCAGCATCAACCTCTCCGCCAAGTACTCCAAACTCGAGCCGTACAACATTACCGCAACGTATACGCAGCCCGATTTTCCCTCCACTAGAAGCAACGTAGTCCTCAGTCCGTTCATTCGCAGGCAGAAGGAAAAAAGTTTCGATGTCAGAAGGATCGGCGCCAACGCGTCACTCTTGCATCGGCTAAGTCCGTTCACGAACGGATTTGTCACGTATGGGTTCGAACGGGTTGACGTGTATGAAAGCGTCACACCACCCGACCAGTTCGTTGCCGGCATTAATCTCAATGCATACAATAAATCGGCCCTTACCACGGGCGCGACGTACGACGACTCAGCGCCCCTCTTTACGCCGAACAGCGGACTCTACATTTCTTTTTCCTATCAGATCTCCGGGCTTGGCCTCAACAGTCCATTTCGATTCATGAAAACAATGT